>JBJEQG010000122.1:0-12978 GCA_051881635.1 Acutalibacteraceae bacterium | reverse complement strand
AACCGCAAGCCTTTGAAAAGGCTTGACCTAAACTTTAATTTTTTGTCGAACTCACATAAAATTAACAATAGGGGGCGACTTAATTCAGTCCCCCCTACACATTAAAATACTGTCAGTAACGAATGTTAAACATCAATAAGTCATGACTTTGGCGGAATCGGCAAAGATTTTCGCAAAGCCGGCAATACTGCTGATTGCGGCTCTTTCAAGCTGTCTGTCAATCAGCTTGTCATAATCAACAATGACATCGCCTGCCTGTACCATTTCAAGGGCATAGTTTTTATCCAAACCGATAATCTGACCGCTTGTCAGTGACGGTACATGAATAAGTTTTGCACCCAAAGGTGTTACGGGCTTGCCTGTGCTTTGGAAATTCAAGCCAGCCACTGCATCTCTCATTTCCTGCATACCGAGAATTTTCTGCATGGCATCGGTCGGTGCGGCAATCGTATTCAGTTTATAAGGCGAAAGCTCTGCCCAAAGCTGAATTAAACTGTCATAATTCAAACCGCTTTCGGCGGTAATCTCTGCCGCCGCATTGTTGTTGCCGTCACCGTTCAAAAGGACATTCATGGCGTCTTCTGCCTGTGTCTTTGCGATATACGCACCGATTTGGCGTAATGTAACGGTAAAAAGGTCAAGTCTTTGGAACTTCAACGCCTCATAAGACGCTACAAGCATACGCCCTCTTTTGTGCAAATGTACAAGGTTTTCCTGTGTACGGACAACGGTTTGCGGCAAAGCTGTGCCTTCCATGACAATTTTCAGGGACTTTTCCTCATTTGTCGGACAAGACACAATGGAACGGTAGTCCATACTGTCAATCACTGTCTTTGCGGCAATAATATCGTTCAAAATGTTTTCCTGTTCCATGCCCGTACGCACCGCACGGGTAACATATTCGGGAAACAGTGCCGCTGAATTTGTGGTTTCAAAGAATTTCCATACAGGGTCTGAACCACTGCCGCTGACCTTAATGTCAAAACGCTTTAATTGTCGCTGATAAGCGTCCAATCCCTCCAACGCTGTGCCTTTGTAATTTTCGGACGGGTCAAGCTCCTCCAAAACGGCTGTCAGACTCTTGCCTTTAACGCCATACATACCCTTTTCAAGTTTAATGTTTTCAAAAACTGCCATATTTCTCTTTCCTTTCTTATACGGCTGTTGCCGTTAAATTATGTTTTTATACCTCAAAATTACATGAGGATACCTGCGGTTTTGTTTACGGTATCTACGGCAATAACCCAATAGGAAGTGCCGCTCTCGGAAATTTTTACACCGCCACTGCCGTCAGCGGTCAGAACAGCATTACCGACTGTAATGCTGTCGCTGTACGGCAATTCGATATAACCTGAAAGCTGTACGGAGGCAAATCCGTCACGCACCGTCTTGCACACACCGATAAATTTATCGCCGCTGCTGCAAACACCGACTGTTTCACTGCCGACAATTTTTACAAGGTCACCAGCCTTTACGCTTTCCGTACATTCAAAAGTCAATAACTTTTCGCCGTAACCGTCAAATTTTACTTTCATGTTTCTGTCCTCCATTTTCATTCCGTTGATTTGTTAAATCGAATAAACGCTGTTTTTGTTGGTAGTACCGCCCGATGTTTGCGGACAAAGCTGCGGACGGGGCGGCAAAAAGCCGACGGCTTTCTTTTCGCAGCGGTCACGCAACAGCTTTAAATCTTCAAGCGGCAAATCCTTAACCAACAGTTCCACTGCTGACGGCGTTAATTCGGGAACAGCTGCCGCCGTAAAACGGCGGACTTCCTGTGCCAAAACCGCCCGATAAGCCACACCGTCTGCGGCACTCTTTTTCAATGCCTCATACTCCTGACGAATGGCGTTCAGTTCCTCGTCCGAGAGAGGTTCATTTTGTTCAAAGAATTTTTCCAAATGCTCCATATTGTTTTTCTCCTTTCGGATTTCATATTTTTTGGTTACACCTGCCGCCCTTTGGCTCGGTACGGCAACAAATGACCATTCGTATGCGTCATACGGTTCGTCCAGACAAAAACTGCACAACTTACCTTTGTAGGTTTGTCCACGAACATGACAGCACCCCTCATGCACTGTTTTTCCGCAAACAGAACACACCTTTTTACGGACAGCACACCCCACGCTGACTTCCTTGCGAATACCGCTGTCCAGCGACAAAATTACCGCTTCATTTTGGGGACTTCTTGGCATATAAGCCTTGCCCACAAGACGGCAATAAGGACGGTTATCCTGTGTCATTTTGTTTTGGATATATTCCGTATGACACGAAAACAAACGGGCAGTTTGATTTTCGCTTTTTGCCTCGTGGTCAAGAATACCCGTTTTGCCGACAAAAAGTTCCGCCATTTTTTGCAGGGCATTGTCCGAGAAATATTCAAAATCTCGGTCAATATCGTTATCGCACAGCACAACCGAAAAAACATAAAGTTCCTCGGCAGTCATCGGACGGCGGGTATAGGTATTGATAAGGGATAATTCCTCATCATTGATTGTATCTGTTTTCATGATGTTTCACCTCCTTTCAATTTTGTTTCAAGCTCCGTCTGTGCCGCTTTGGCGTTATTAAGGCGGGCCTGTGACAATTCCAAAGTATCTTGCAGGTTAATATCGTCCCATTCAATCGAAAAATCGCTCCGTTCACCTAAAAGATTTAAATGTATTCGGCAGATTTTTTCGATAATGGGATTTAGCAGACGGCGGTAATACTCCAACTCACTTGTCAAAATATCCGCCTGTTGTGCAGACATTCTCTCTGTTGACGACCAACTCAACCCCAACAAAAACGGCGGTATGGATAATTTCGCAACGATTTGTTCCAAAAGCTGACGGACGGGAATTTCACTGTCCAGAATTTGATTATCCGCACCAATCGCATGAATTTGAACATTACCGACGGAAATAAAATCTCTCGGTTCGGTACTGTGAACGGTTTTGCTCCATTCGGAAGCAATTTGCTCTACACGCTCTTTCACAAACATTTTTTCGTTTTCGGGCGGATTATAACTGACCGCAAACCGCACATTTCCGACACGCTCCCAATTCTTGCCGATACTGTCATAAATCGTCATCAGGATATTGCTCACAAACGGCAGACCTTTCAAAACGGACTGTCCGTAAATTTCGCCCGCCTCAGGGTGCAGCATACTTGTAACGATAAGCTGAGGATATTTGACACACTTTTTTTCACCGTTTTGACCAACGGAAAAATAACGAATATCAAGCGGATTTTCGCCCACCGTAATTTCAACCTGTTCCAACGGCGGATTATACAAGGCTCTTATACCGTCCTCATCGGGTATGATTTCACCGACTGCCGTCCCGTAAGTCAAAAGCTGACTGACGAAAACACTCAAAAAGTTTTCAATCCCATAACCGCAGGCATTAACCTGTATGTTCTGCAAAAGGCGGTTCAACTCTTTTGCGGCTGAGGGATTTTCGCTTTCAATATGAAATCCGCCGACCAAACAAATAATCTTGTTAATTGCCGCATCAATAATCGGCACATTGTCACGCAACGCCCGATATAACCGCCATTCGCCAAGTGTATGCGGTGTACGGTTATACAGTTGATGAAACGGCGGTGTATTTCTGTCTGCCGACGCTGTTTGAACAACAACATTCGGATTTTTCTTTTTCCACATTTCAACTCTCCTTATCTTTGTACGGATACTGCCATGAACGGCTGTTCCTCACACTGTGCAAGTGTAGACACGAAATAGCGTATATCGTCCATTGCATGGTCATTTTCCTTGACGGGGCGGTCACTGCCGCTGCCCTCCCAACGGTACAGTCCGAACTCACGCATACTGTCCTTACAGGTACGGCAAA
Source organism: Acutalibacteraceae bacterium (assembly GCA_051881635.1). GTDB lineage: Bacteria > Bacillota > Clostridia > Oscillospirales > Acutalibacteraceae > JBJEQG01. Next base: position 9,145 of record JBJEQG010000122.1, on the reverse strand, counting down.
TACGGATTTTTCCCTCTTTCAGCATAGTGGAGGTTTTGCGTATGCCGTCCAAAACATTGTTTTGAGCCGGAACAACATGAAACCGCCCATGACGGCGTATAACTTCCATAAAGCTGGCGGCAGAGGGGTCAACCGTAACGGCGGAAACTTTGACTGTACCGACAAGGTTCTCCAAACCGTTATAATGTTCCTCGTCCGTTTTCTGAGAGCCTTCCGCCCGTGAATCATAATAATATTCACGCAGACGATACCAAACGCCGTTTTGCTTTCCCCATAAGCCGAAAGAGGCGGGATTGACCGTACCGTAATCGCATGAAACGGCATAATCCTCAAAATCACCGCTCGGTACGGCACAAAACATTTTTTCGTCAGACATAAAAGGATAAACCGCACCGTCTGCCGCAACCCATTTGCCGAGAACAAACCGCTCATAAAACGCTCCCGAATACAAGTGCCGATAGCGTTCCAGAGTTTCGGGAGAGAGTGACGGATTATCCTCCATTGTAAAATGGATATATAACGCTTTTTTCTGCCGTGTTTTGGAAATCCATTCAGTATGAAACCAATGTTGCGGATATTCGGGATTGCAGTTGAACCAAAACTTTGCACCCTCAACGGAACACCTTGCCAAAGCCTGTTCAATAAATGAACGGGGCATTAAAGCCGCCTCGTCAAACATAACGCCCGCAAGCGTCATGCCCTGAATGAGAGCCGCCGAGCTTTCATCACGCCCGCCGAAAAGATAAAAACGGCAACGGTGATGATTGGCACAAATATCCAAATAATGGGCGGAAATTTTTTCCTCAACCTCAAAGCCCAAATCTTTCAGAATACCAACCACAGGCGTTACAACATTCCTCCGCACACCCGTTATGGTCTTTCCGCAAATTGCAAAATTCATACCGTTGAAACGATACATAGCCCAAGAGATAAATGACAAACTCATGCACAGGGTTTTGCCGCTACGGACAGCACCGTCACAAATGACGGCATCGTACTTTTTGGAATACTTTTCGGAACACCACCATGTCAAAACTCTTTTTTGCTTTGCCGAAAATGCAGTAAATCTCAATCTTCCGCACTCCCCTCGTCTGTTTCCGTTTGAGCATTTAAGGCTTTGTAAAAGGCGGTTGTTCCGCTTTCCTCCTCGCCGATTTGCGACAGCTTTTCCAACGCTTTCAGTCGGTCAAAGAATTTCATCTCCATTGTGTTGTCTTTCATGCGTTTGATTTCCGCAACATTGAATAAATCGTAATCGTTCAGATTTTCATTCAAAGGATTTTCGCAGTACATCAGCCGTATCGCATCGGCAATACCGCCGAATGCCAGCCGTTCATAACCGACACACGCCCGACCGCTTAACGCCTCACGGTGTATTTTGGACAGCCGTTGAATTTCATCGGCAATATCTTTCCGAAATATCAGATTTGCACCGATTGTCTGTGGATTTGGATAGCCAACCTGTGCTGCCGCTTCAAAAGCGTTTCCGCATAAAACATAGAACAGACAAAAGTTTTTTTCCCTGTTCGTCAGCCCCTTTGCATTTAAATTTCCGCTCACTTTTTTCATCTCCTTTCATTGTCCTTACAATAACCCCCGTAAAAACAAAAAAATTCAACCACAAAAGGTTGAATTTCAAAATTTGTTTACAATTTATTTACAATTATACAAAATTAAAGTTTAGGTCAAGGTCGAATGCTTCGACACGCAATTTAATAGCGAGCCGCCCTCCAATATTTCATTTTCTCATAAAGGCAAACTGTATTTGCCCCAAAAATTTCATTTGTGCAACATATATCAAAAATGCTTTGCTGTCACTTGTTATCTTGACTTTGATATTGGAATAATGGTATAATTACTCATAATTATTCAAAAAAGGCAGACGAAAAATCATGAATACTTTTCAATCCCGAAGAATTGTTATCAAAGTCGGCACATCGACTTTAACATACGAAAACGGAAAAATTAACCTCAGACTTTTTGAAAAGCTTTGCAAGGTTATAAGCGATTTGCATAATCAGGGCAAACAGATTATTTTGGTCAGTTCCGGTGCAATCGGTGTCGGTGTTGGCAAATTAAGGCTGAAAGAACGCCCAAAGGAAAACCGTGACCGCCAAGCCGTTGCCGCTGTCGGTCAATGTGAACTGATGTTCATGTATGATAAAATGTTCGGAGAATACAGCAACACCGTTGCACAAGTCCTTTTGACAAAAAATATCCTCACAAACGAACATTCCCTACAAAATGTTGTCAACACTTTCCAAAGTCTTTTGGAAATGGGCATTATTCCGATTGTCAACGAAAACGACACCGTAGCGATTGATGAGTTGGTTGGCGATAAAATCGGCGATAACGACAATCTTTCCGCAACGGTTGCAAATATTGTCGGTGCGGATTTGCTGATTATTCTTTCCGATATTGACGGACTTTATGACAGCGACCCGAAACAAAATCCCGATGCCAAACTCATTCCCGTTGTCAGTTGTATTGACGATGATTTGCGTCAGCGGGCGGGCGGTTCGGGGTCTAATCGTGGAACAGGCGGCATGATTACAAAATTGAGTGCCGCAAGTGCCGCAAATGCAGCCGGTATTCATTGTTGTATAATGAACGGCAATCAGCCCGAAAACCTCTACAAACTTTTGGACGGTGAACCGATTGGTACGCTTTTCAAAGCCCCCGAAGGTTCTATCTGATAATTATAAATTTATACGGAATTTTTCATATTCATTAAAAATATTTTTTAGGAGGAGAAAGCCATGACCGAATTGGAAATCATGGGAAAAAATGCAAAAGAGGCCGCCCGTTCATTGGCGACCGCAGGAACAGAAAAAAAAGATGAGGCACTTCGTGCAATCGCCCGCTGTTTCCTGGAAAACATGGACAAAATCATTAAGGCAAACAAAGTTGACCTCGAAGAGGCTGACCGCCTGACATTAAGTTCCGCTATCGTTGACCGTCTTACACTTAATGAAAAGCGTATCAAGGCTATGGCACAGGGCATTTTGGAAATTGCGGCTCTGCCTGACCCTATCGGTTCAATCATTGGTGGCGGCAAACGCCCCAACGGTATGGAAATCAAAAAAGTGCGTGTACCTCTCGGCGTTATCGGTATTATCTATGAGGCTCGCCCGAATGTAACCGCCGACTCAGCGGCACTCTGTCTGAAAAGCGGTAATGTCGTTATCCTTCGTGGCGGCAAAGAGGCATTCCATTCTAACGCCTGCATTTCCGAACTCATGCGTAACACGCTCTATGACCTCAACATGGACCCAAACTGCATACAGCTTGTTCGTGATATAACCCATGCCTCTGCCATTGAAATGATGAACATGACGGGATATTTAGATGTTTTGATTCCTCGTGGCGGTGCAAACTTAATCCGCAGTGTTGTTGAAAACGCCCATGTTCCCGTTATTCAAACAGGTGCCGGCAACTGCCATATCTTTGTTGATGAGAGTGCCGACCTTGAAATGGCGATTGATATTATCGAAAACGCAAAAGTTTCCCGTCCGTCCGTATGCAACGCTGTTGAAACGGTTCTGGTTCACCGCAATATCGCCGAAAAATTTTTGCCTCTCCTCAAAAAGCGTTTGGATAAGAGTAATGTCCGTATCAAAGGCTGTGCAAGAACCTGTGCTTTCCTGAAAATGGAAGTTGAGCGTGCGGTTGAAAAAGATTGGGAAAAGGAATATTTGGATTACATATTGGCAATCAAAGTTGTTTCCAGCTTTGATGAAGCAATAAACCATATTGACAAATATTCCACAGGTCACAGCGAAAGCATTATTACCTCCGACTATGAAAAAGCCCGCCGCTTTACGGAAGAAATTGACTCCGCCGCTGTTTATGTCAACGCCTCCACACGCTTTACGGACGGCGGTGAATTTGGCAACGGTGCGGAAATCGGCATTTCCACCCAAAAACTTCATGCCCGTGGACCTATGGGAATCAACGAACTGACCACATATAAATATATTATTTACGGCAACGGACAAATCCGTGAATAAGCAATAGAACTGCAAAAATTAAGAAATCCGTTCCAAAGTGTTTCATGCTTTGGAACGGATTTTTTGTTTTGGAAAAAAGATTTTTAATGGCGGCTCACTGCCACTTTTATTTTGATAAAACGAAAAATTAAACTCTCGGCAAAGGAACAACATTTGTCATAATGCCCGCTTTTGTAATGTCAATAATACCGTATGTTGCGGAATAACCGCTTGCCGAGCCAGGATTCATGATATACAATCCGTCATCGTAATCCGTATAAGCTGTATGTGTATGACCAAAAAGCAAAATATCTGCCCCAATTTCATGGGCATGATTGATAATCTCCTCATAGTACATCTTCACTTTGTAAAGATGTCCATGCGTCATAAAAATCTTTTTGCCCTCCAAAAACAGCGTTTCCGAATAAGGCAGTGACGAACCCCAATCGCAGTTTCCTCTGACGGCAACAAACATCTTGTCGGGAAATTCTCTCTTAACACAATCAATATCTTCCTCGCCGTCCCCACAAAACAATACAACCTCAGCAGCTGTCTGTCGCCGAATTGCCGCTTTCATGGCTGTATATTCACCATGTGAATCCGAAAAAACTAAAATTTTCATTTCAAACACCTCCAAAATCTATTTTTGAATAGGAAAATATTATAACATTTTTTTACCGCTTGTCAATTCTAATTTTGTACTTTTGAATGAATGATTTTTTATATAGTATCATAAATTATGGGTAGGTGGTGATAAGCTTATGAATGAACAAGATGTCAGCCGTATTTTTAACTCTTTGAGTGCGGAACAACGCAAAAAAATCGAGGCGATTCTCGCCGACAAAGAACAGACAAACCGTATTCTTTCCTCTCCGCAGGCGGCGGAAATTCTGAAAAAACTCTCAAAGGATAAGCCGAATGGATAACTTATCTCAACAAATTTCAGCATTACTCAGCGACCCTGAAATGATGTCAAAAATCAAAGGGCTATCCTCCATGTTTTCGGAACAAAATACCGCTCCGCCGTCCACAGCACCGCCCCCCGTATCCGTTCCTGCATCTGCACCCTTAATGGCGGAAAATAAATTTCCAAACGATGCCGTAAACATGGTCATGCGTTTAGCCCCATTACTGCAATCCGTCAATCAGGAGGATGACAGCACCCGACTTTTAAAGGCTCTCAGACCGTTTTTGCATGAAGAACGCCGAGCCAAACTTGATGAGGCGGTCAAAATGTTAGGTTTCATGCGTTTACTGCCCGCACTGAAAAACATGAAACTAATGTAACAGCATTTTTTCAAAATGCGAGGTGATTTTTTTGATTTCCGACAGTGATATGAGTCGTATGCAACAGGAGGCGGCACGGCGTGTTAATGAAATGCACAACCGCACCACACGCCCTGTTCCGCCACCGTCCAAAACGGCTCCGCCCTCTAAACCGCCCCCAAAAAACGAACCGCCTCCACCTCAGCCGAAACCGCCCCCAATGCCGTCCAATCCCTGTCCTCCTGTTCCGCCGTTTCCCACATCTGCCGAACACGGCAACGATATTTTAGATGTATTCATGCACGATAAGGAACGCAGTCTTATTCTGCTTATGATTATTCTTCTCATGGGCGAAGATTGCGACCATAGCCTTCTCCTTGCACTTTTATATCTTTTAATCTGACGGACTGTATTCGGCAAAATTTTTACGGTATTAAATTTTCCTGACCAACTTATATACTTACGGCAACAAACAAAAATCGGGTGCGTAACAATACAGCCGCACCCGATTTTTTCATGGATTATGAATTATGAACCATATCATCATCGCCCAAAGTCGGACTTTCTCTGAACAGTAGAGAAATACACCAAATTGCCGCCAACGCAACCAATGTATAAACAACACGACTGATAATGCCCGTCTGACCACCGCAAATCCATGCGACAATATCAAATTGGAAAATACCGACCGAACCCCAGTTAATGCCACCGATAATCAGCAAAATCAATGCGATTTTATCCATCATGATTACATGACCTCCTTTTGATTTTATATCAAAAGTATGTGACATTTTGTTTGGCTTTATACAGGCAAAAAAATTGATAATTTTTTTAATCGTTTTTCAGCGGCTTTCAAATGCTTATAAACCGCTGACTGCGTAATCCCCATACGACCGGCAATCACCTTTACATCTTCGCCATCTTTATAATAGCACTCAACACAATAACGCTGTTTCGGCGTAAGAAATACATAAATACCCGTTTCGGCAACCTGTATCATCATCTGCCTTTTTTGGCGGTTTGTATTTTCTTCATACATTCCCTCGATATACTGTTTTAAACTGTATTCCCCGTCATGCATATCACCAAAGCGAACTTTCCTCATTGTGTTCCGCCTTCTTTCTCAAAATTTCCGCCGTTGAAATACAATCCCCATACATCGCTTTTAGCGTATGGATTTTCCTATCAAAAAAGACGGCGTCTTCCCCCGTCAGCGATTTTCTTTTTTTCTTCATCTCCTCGATATACTTTGCAATCATATCCGCCGTTTTCATGTAGTCCTCTGCCCATACCCTAAAATTCATGTCTGCACCTCCAACACATTTCGTGTAGCTTAAAAGCTAAAAAATTTGGAGCATAAAAATAAAAGTACAACATTTTCAGCGTGAAACTTATACTTCATTTTGCCCCTTTAATTTTTATTATAGAGATTTCACATGATTTTTCAAGAGTTTTATCGAACATTTGTTCTGTCAATACATTTTTTTGCTTGTTTCAAAAAAATGTCAAATATATGCTTGACTACACGAACCGTGTGTGATAAAATAGAAATAATATATATAGGAATTTTTACACCCGAAACCCAAAAAATTATTTTCCATTCAATTCAAGGGAGGAATTTGAGGTGAATAAGCGATTTGGAGATGTCATTCGTGAGCTGCGTACAAAAGCCGGACTGACACAAGCGGAGCTGGCTCGGCGTTTGGGCATATCTCCTTCGGCTGTCGGTATGTATGAACAGGGACGGCGTGAGCCTGACCAAACCATACTCGCAAAACTATGCGATGTACTGCACACCACAAGCGACAAACTGCTTGGTATCGTCCAAACGGAAAAAAAACGCCGTGACATTAACGATTTGATTGACGAATTCAGCGGTATTCTGAGCGAAGAACAGGCATTGATGTTTAACGGTATGCCGATTACCGCTGAGGATAAGCAAAAGATTATTGAGGCCATACGGATTGCCGCCGAAGTTGCCGTCCGTCAAAAAAACAAGCCCTCGCAAATATAATAAAATACAAATGAGCGGAAGGAAAATGCGATGCAAAACATTAACACTGTCGTTTCAAAAATTATAGATACCTGTCACACAACCTCCCCGTATGAAATTTGCGAAAATTTGGGTATAATAATTCTGCATTTGGATTTACCCCAAAAAGTGCGTGGTTTTTATATCAAATATGAGGAAGTCTATGTTATCATTCTGAACGAGGAAATTGACGAGGACGAGGCTCTTGTTGTTCTTGCCCATGAATTGGGACACATTATTCTGCACGGTGATACCAACATCATGCGTATTGCCTTTTATACGGAACTTCGCACCTCACGATATGAGCGTGAAGCGGACCTTTTTGCTGTTGAACTGCTTTTGCGGCACTGCGATTTTCATTTGGAGGACTGCGAGGGATTTTCGGCAGAAGAAATTTCCCGTATGACACACATTCCACAGGCTTTGATTAAATTAAAATTCGGTATTGAATAAGTTTTCGAGAACAGGTGAATTTTTATGAAATTATTGATGAAACGGGACTGTTCCGACTTGTCTGCACGGTTTGTTGTTATGGACGAAAGCGGACACGAAAAATATTTAATCACAGGCAAGCTCCGCCCCTCTTGCCAAATTCTATATGTTGAAAATACAGAAAAAGAGCGTATTGCGGAAATCACACACTACACATTGATTGTCAACCATTTTTCGGTACGGTATGACAAGCGGCAACTTTCCGTTGTTCCCCAATTCAATCATGGCTTTACGCTTATGCTGTTCGGCAGTTCCATGACTTTTTCGGGTACAGCCGATTTATGCCGTTTTCGTCTTTCCGATGTTGACCACAGCACCGTTATGATTATGGAGAAAAAAATTTCTCCCACAGGCGAATATTTTGAATTAAACATCAAAAATCCGCACCATGAAAGACTTTGTCTTTGTACTGCAATTTGCACCGCTGTTTATTTGACAGCCAAATCCGATTCCCGATTTATCCCATGCGACAATGCTTAAATTTCAAACCGAAAATTATAGTAAATCTGCCTTGACATATTTCATATCGAATTGTATAATATAAATAACGAGAGCATACCGATAGACGGTCGCTCCCAAAAAATCAGTTAAGGAATAACCGTTCAGTTTTGGGTGCTGGGGCGGTTATTTCCTTTTTTTATATGCTTTTATAACCAACAGTACATTTGATACTGCGAGAATAAAGTTAAAAAACTCATTCCATGTCATATGGCAACACCCCCATTTCTGGGAGCAGGATTGACCGCCTACCGTTTTAGGTATGCTCTGCACTTTGATTATATCAGCTTTGACAAAATCCGTCAACATTTTTCTTGACATATTTCAGATTGAATTGTATAATATAAATAACGAAAGCATACCGATAGACGGTCGCTCCCAAAAAAGTAGTTAAGGAAATAACCGCTAAGTTTGGTCGCTTGGGCGGTTATTTCCTTTTTTTATATGCTTTTATAACTAACAGTACATTTGATACTGCAAGAATAAAGTTAAAAAACTCATTCCATGTCATATGGCAACACCCCCATTTCTGGGAGCAGGATTGACCGCCTACCGTTTTAGGTATGCTCTGCACTTTGATTATATCAGCTTTGACAAAATCCGTCAACATTTTTCTTGACATATTTCAGATTGAATTGTATTATATAAATAACGAGAGCATACCGATAGACGGTTGCTCCAAAAGTAGGTTATAGAAATAACCGCCTTATTGGGACATGGGGCGGTTATTTCTTTTTGTTTTTACGATACTGATTTATTAACATTAAGACATTCGTCACTGCAATAATCATTTGGAAAAAGTCATTCCATTGCATAGTATAATAAAATTATTATAAAACATTTTACCGAAAAAAAGTAATGTTTTGTT
>JBJEQG010000121.1:10206-12991 GCA_051881635.1 Acutalibacteraceae bacterium | reverse complement strand
CAAATAGGGGTTTCGATATGGGCAACTTTTTGGGAAGTAATGGCGGGATATGCCCATGATTTATCCATGCCTAAAAGCTGACTTATTGCCAAATCGGGAATGTTTAGTCCTGTGGCTTTGCATGATAACTGCAAACCGCCTGACATTCGGGGATTGATTTCCAATAGATAAGGTTTATTGTTATGCTTTTTGAACTGAATATTGAGCGGCATTCTTAAATTCGTAATGTCCATAATTTTACTGCACATTTCCATGATTTCGGAGTTAAAAATAATTTCAGAATAACGCTTGTTGGTTTTATAACGGGGAATTATCAAATTGCCGCTCGCCGTTTTTAAGCAATCTACACTGATTTCCACACCGTCCAAGTAGGGCATCATTAAAATTGGAACAGAAAAATCATAGTTTTCCAAAATCTTTTTGGCTGAGGATAATGTAACCTTTGAACCTGGTCTTTCCAACAAACCTATACTTGTTTCGATACGGTCATCAATAACCCGAAAACTTCTTGCTCCCTCATCTATCGTCAGCTTATAGCAAACACGGGTGTTTGGTGTCTGCATTTGATAATAAAACGACATAAATTCATCGAGGGAATGTGCAATATGATATTCGGGAACGCATGACGGAAAATGCTCGGCAAAATAGTGATATGTTTCCTGCTTATTGTCCAGAATTTTAATAAGCTCGGAATTTGTGTCGGCAAACAAACGCACCCCGAGTTTTTCAAAGCGTTCAGAATTTTGAACCACAGACACCAAATGACGGCGTGGCACAAATATATCAATCTCATGCTCTTGGCAAAATTCCAGGCAAAAATTAACATAGTCTTCCCCTGTCATGCCGTCCTTTTCCTCATACCATTCATCGCAGGCTCGGCTGTAAATCGCCAAAGGATTACTGCTTGAACCGATAAAAGTTAATTCGTTATGCTCTTTCATCATGTTAATCAAATGATAGGCTGTACTGAACCAATGGTTAAACCAAACTCTTGTCATCTATTCTCCCTCCCGTATGCCGTAAATACCGCCCAATGCCTTTATGCGTTTTGCCCATTTTGTATGGCATTTCACTTCGTTCATTCTTGAACCGTCTGCACCTTTGGCAACACCATAACTTTTGGACTGCCAATTCAGAATATTCAGGGCATCGTCATAATCGTTACGGCTGACTTTAAGTGCATTAAAAATAATGGGCAGTTGTGAGGGGTGAATTGCGGTTTTGCCGACAAATCCGTTCAGCAAATCAAGTTCAATCTCACGCTTTAATCCTGTTGCCCATGCGTCATTTGGGTTTTCGCCGAAATGCTCCCACACAGCGGCGGAAACAACATAGTCAATCCCAAAAACATTGATTATATCAATTAAAATATCCCGTATCACGCCAATATCATAAATCGTTTGATATGCAGAACGGCGTAAACCATACAAATGATTAAAGTCATTGCCACCCACCCGCACATTTAAAACATAGGGACGGACTGTATCCAAAAGAGCTTTCAATGCCGTTAAGTTTGCCGCTCTTTGAGCCGTATCCGCCAAAGAAAGACTTTCCAAAATCGGCATGATATACAAAGTTTGGGAACGATTCCGGTTATAAGTTTCAATCAAACGGATATAGCGGTCGGCATTAGACAAATCAAATTTCGGCAGAATATAACCGGTTAATACACTTTCCTCCTCACCCAAAAATTCATGAACATGGTTCATGTGTTCAGGGGTACGAATACGCACAAAAAGCAATGGACGGTCATCACTTGACGGACAAGCCTGTTTCACACGGAAAAGCGTTCTTTTAAGCTGATGTTCTGCCTGTTCCAATGCTTCGTCACGAATAGAATCCTCCAAACAAAGAGCCACTGCGTTCATATACGGATAGGCTTTTTCAATAATTTTGTCGGCAGCTTTTTCCATAAGAGCAGGAGCATAAAGCAAACCGCCGACACGATATGGCAGCAACTCGTCAGAATTTAGTAAATCCTCCAATTTTCTGTTAATCCTCATCTTTCATAATAATCCACATAAAATTACTCTATATGTACGCCATAGCTTTCGCAAAGCTTTTTCAAACCGTCATTGTATCCGCCACCAACACAATTAAACTTCCATGCACCTTTATAACGATAAATTTCTGTGGCAACAACCGTTTTTTCAAGGTTCAAATCTTTCAGTCGGAAACGATAAACTTCCTTTACGCCTGAAAAAATACGCATAATCGGTTCATCAATCAATGAAAAATTCATGCGTGACTCATCACCGTATATGGAATAGGTAATGGCAATTTTTTCAACAGAGGGCGAAACTTTATTGAGGTCAATAAGAACAATCGGCATATCATCGTCCTTAGATACCTTAACGGAACGGTCGGCAGATATTTCATTTCCAAAGAAAATCATATCTTCGTCACGGGAAACTTTACCGTTTCCACCTAACATGAAAACATAGCTGTCCATATCAACCTTAATTTTGGAATGGTTATGAAAATAAGCAATACGCAAAGGTTGATTTTGTATTTCTTGCAAAGAAATCCGCTGTCCTGCGTTCAGCCATGTGACATTTTTATCTTCCGCCAACGGTGAAACCACTGTTGGGGACGGTGTTGCCTGAACCTGAGGTTGCTGTCCTCTCGGCGGTCCATAAGGCTGTACAGGTCTTTGAACAGGTACAGGTGGCGGTGGTGCATTAAAGTTGAATTGTCGTGCAGGTCTTTGCTGTTGTGCGGGAATAGGCTGTTGCTGTGGCTGCCTTTGCTGTGTCGGTGTGGGCTGTTGCTGTGGTTGTCTTTG
>JBJEQG010000121.1:0-10106 GCA_051881635.1 Acutalibacteraceae bacterium | reverse complement strand
GTTGCTGTGGCTGCCTTTGCTGTGTCGGTGTGGGCTGTTGCTGTGGTTGTCTTTGCTGTACCGGTACAGGCTGTTGCTGTGGTTGTCTTTGTTGTGTTGGTACGGACTGTTGTTGTGGTTGTCTTTGTTGTACTGGTGCGGGCTGTTGTTGTGATTGCTGTATATTTCCCGTTGGGTCATGGCGTTCGGGAGCTTTCATCTCCGCTTTGCCTGTAACACAAATTTTTCGGGTAACACTTGTCTTAACAAATATTGAACCATAAAGCAGTGTGTTATCTCTCAATTCCTCCGTTTTAAGCACAATACTATTTTGTCCTTTGGTCAAACATGGTGGTATAACGGAAATGCCCTGTATATCTGTTGATAATACGGCATCGGCGGCAGCATTGATTTGCAGAGTAAACTCATTCGGCTTTTCGGCGGCAAATTTTCCAAGCGGTACAATACTTGGCAAACGCCAATCCTCTGCCTCATTTGAAAAACCAACCAACTGTCCGCTTACCTCAACATTTTCTAACTTTGTATTTTCAAATGCGGTATAAATTGCGGCTTGTGCCATTTTATCTCCTGTGTTGTTAATTGCACGAACCTTCAAATTTTTTATGGTAACGCCAGCTACTTCAACGGAAATGGTCGGTCCAACGCCTGCCCAAACTGAGGCCAAGGACTTTCCGTCCACAACACATGGACGGGTAATGCGGAGCGGTCCTTGAAAATCCCCCTCCGGTATTTCAAAAACATTAGTTATATTCTGATTAAATTTCTCTTGAATATTACTGCCCATTGATTATCACCTCGTGTGTTTTATTTTTAATGGGTATTATTTTCCATAAAACAAGAATGGCAGGAAGAAAACTTATGCTCTCCCTGCCGCTTGCATAACATTTTTTGTCTAAGGTTTATACATTAACACCAAAGCTGCGGCACAACGCTGCCAAACCACCCTTGTAACCTGCACCGACAGCATTAAATTTCCAATCGCCGTTATTACGATAAATTTCGCAGACAACCAATGCTGTTTCGATTGAGAATTCCTCTACCAAGTCGAATTTCAAAACCTCTGTTCCAACTGTATCATCTGCATTTGCCATACGGGCAACACGCACATAAGCGTTGGAAACCTGTCCGAAGTTTTGATGTCTGACATCAGCATCATAAATAGTAACTGTGATTGCAATTTTTTGAACATCGGCAGGCACTTTTGTAAAGTCGATAATCAAAACCTCGTCATCACCCTCGCCCTCACCGGTCAGGTTATCACCTGTATGTGTTACGGAACCGTCCTGACTTTTGAGGTTGCCATAGAAAATGAAATCCTCGTCTTTTCTGACTTTACCGTTAGCACCGAGCAAAAACGCCGAAGCATCAAGGTCAAAATCATATCCGCCGTCATACCTGTTGGTATCCCAGCCCAAGCCGATTAAAGCCATTGTCATACCTTTGTCTAAGTTGACACGCTGTCCTTTTGAAAGATTAACTGCCATTTTTAATAATCTCCTCTCATGTAAATCTTTGTGCTAAAATCGCAATACCGTCATCTGTTGTTCCCTGTCCGATTGCATTGAATTTCCATTCGCCGTTTTTGCGGTAAAGTTCACCAAAAACCATAGAAGTCATGCGGTCATAATTTTCGGACAGATTATAGCGGCACATTTCAGTCCCTGTTTCGCAATCGAAAACACGGATAAAGGCATTCTGAACCATGCCGAAATGCTGACCACGCTTTTGAGCCTGATAAATATTGACAATGATAATAACTTTGTCGTATTCCATTGGCAAAGCGTCCAAATCAACCATAATTTGTTCGTCATCGCCTGCAGCTGCACCTGCACCTGTTAAATTATCACCCATGTGGGTAACGCAGTTTGTTCTGTGAGATAAATTACCAAAATAAACAACATCGTCCATACTTTGCACATGACCGTCTACGCACAAAAAAGCTGCGGCATCACAGTCAATATCCTGCGGTTTTGGTCCGAACAGTTTTTTCTTCTGCTTTACTTCGTCCCAGCCCAAGCCAACCATAACACGGCGAAGTTTATCGCCGTTATCTTTGCGAAGGTTGACTTTTTGCCCCTTTTGAAGGTTTACAGACATAAAACACGCTCCTTAAAATCAATCTTTTTTTCCGGGAACCCAACGCAGTCCCCAGCCGAAACGCTTATCCATTGCACTATGTCCATTAAAAAATTCCACAAGCTTTTCAACCGTAAAAATACCGTTATGGTTTTCAATCATGGCAATAGCACACATTGTTTTTGATGAATCATATGCGTCCATACGAACAATAATATCCTGATTACCGGGAGATTTTATCGTAACAACGCCATTTGCCTCTTTCCAATTTGCTATGCCTTCATAAATAAAGGTATAAACCAAAACTTTACGGATAAGGCTCATTTTTGCTCCGCTGATTCTCAGATTTTCACCGCTTGCCACGCTACCTGTACGGTCATCACCGTCTAATGAAATATAAGGCGGTTTATTCAGACTGCCAAAGTTTTTTCCTAATGCCTGAACACAACTTTTACTGCCGTCTGAAAGTTCATAAAGGCAACCCAAGTCCAAATCAATCGGCTGTGGGCGTTTAGAAAAAAATCCTCTACGGGTGGGTTGACTCCAATTCAGGTTAATTAAAATGTCTTCATGAACAGCTTTGGGCTTTTCCAAATTAACTTTTTGGCCTTTTCTCAGTTCAACTGCCATATAAATTCTCCTCTCAGCCGTTCTTTGTTCATCAAAAGTTTACGGTCTGATTATACATTAACACCAAAGTTTTGGCATAAAGCAAACAAGCCGCCGCTGAAACCACTGCCGATAGCGTTGAATTTCCATTCGCCGTTGTTACGATAGATTTCGGCAACAACAACTGCTGTTTCAATAGAGAAATCCTCGCCCAAGTCGTAACGAATCAACTCTGTGTTGCTGTCAGCATCTACAACACGAATATAAGCGTTGGAAACCTGTCCGAAGTTCTGTTTGCGGGTATCTGCATCGTAGATTGTAACCGTAAAGTCAATCTTCTGAACCTCAGCGGGTACTAAACTCAAATCAACTTTAATCTGCTCGTCATCGCCGTCACCGTCACCTGTCGTGTTATCGCCTAAATGCTGAACAGAGCCTGAGCTGTGCTGCAAGTTGCTGTAAAAGATGAAATCGGAATCGGACGCAACCTTGCCGTTGGCATCAAGCAGGAATGCTGCCGCATCAAGGTCAAAGGAAGAACCGCCGTCATATTTGTTGACATCCCAACCCAAACCGATTAAAATATGCTTCAAACCGGGATTGCCCTTTGTCAAATCTACCTTCTGTCCTTTTGTTAAACTAACTGCCATTGTAATTGTCCTCCTGTTGTATAAATTTTATTTTTAAGCGGTCGTACCGCAGGGAAACAAAGTTATCTTTTTTCAGGGATAAAAGCCTGATGAATGGAAGCGTTCCGTTTCTATCAAAAGTCCGTTTGGACTTTCAGAACCCCGAAAAACCGCTCCCTCTTGAAGAATTACCGCTTGTCCTATGGGAACGGAATATCCAAACGGGTCGGTCATATCAGAAATAGCATGATTAACCAAAAGCCATTGGTCATTTTCTTTGATAATATAAGCCAACAAATTATGGTCGGCTTTTTCATCTTGGAAAGTATTGGCATAAAAGTGCCAACTAAACAGTGGCATTTTGTGATAAGCATTGATTGTATTGACTTCAATCCACTGTCCTGTCATACCGTAACGCTGTGTTCTGAAATGCAGGCGAACCATATTTTCCGTGCGTATGCGTTGTCCGCAAAACGGACAAACGGGTTTATCCGTATCATATAAAATAAACCATTTTGCACCGCAGTGCGGATTGGGACAGGGATAAAGCAAATTTATCGCTTTTAAAAGTCCTTTTTCCCATTCTAATGCCGTTGGGCGTTGGTTTGGGTTATGTAATCCGTCCGAAAACGCACGCAAAAAAAGCTTTTCCAAATCCGGTCCCATATCGTGAATGGTAAATGGCAAGTCCTTCGGACGGTTGCTTGTGTCGGTCGGACTTTCAATAAAAGTGGCTTTCGGTCCGAGCATAAGATAATCGTCTTTTTCGGGTTCTTTGGAATAGACTTTTGGTCCGATTAACGGGTGGCGTAAACATAAATATTCATATATTAAAACAGCCAAGGCATGAAGATCCGTGCTTGTACTTGGCAACTTTCGCTCCGCACTGCCAAAGGGCAGATTTTGCGTTTCCAAAACTTCGGGAGCAATATAGCCATGTGTTCCCGCCACTTGCGGCGGAAAAATATTCGGAACAACCAACGAATCTATGTCGATAACCACGCACTTGGCATGGGGCGGGTCAATCAAAACATTGTTGCATGAAAGGTCGGCGTGTGCAAGACCGCTTTGGTGCAACTTGCGAATGGACTGTGCCAAAGAAAGGGAAATTTGCACCATGGATTTAAAATCGCCCAACTCATAGGGTTCAAGATAACGGCGATTGCGTGTCGTAAACCAATTACTTTTCTTATCTCTGCCTTGAAGTTGAATATGTTTGGAAGCGGCTGCATCAAAGAAAAAGTTAGACGGATAGGACGGACAGACAATGCCAAACTGCGGTTTTTCTGCCAATGCCGTCGGCCAACAAAATTTCCTGACAAAATAATCGGCAATCCGTTGGCTGTTTCCCAAAGCACCGCCCTCCTCAGCGGAAATGGTTGGGTTGTAGCGTCCGAGAATGGCCTCCATGCGTTTGTGCCAATCAGGGTTTTCTCCCACCTTTGGATTGAGAAAAAACTGTATAACGGAACTTTTATCCGGTGTAAAATAAGTATATTTCATCGCACCTTTCGGCGGATTGTCCTTTATGACATATTGAATTTTTTTACCGTTTGTCAAGGCAGCCTCAGCTATGTCATTCACTTCTATCAATTCCTTACATTTGAACTATCACTAATGTGCGGTCATCAAAAGAGCCACGCTCTACATAGTTATCCAACCATATTTTCAGGCGTTCACTGTGATTCTCCGTACTGTTGGTCACATCACTTTCTGCCGCCGCTAATGCCAAAACTGTATCGTCCGACCATATATCTTTCATCGAAAGCCCTGTTGCCTCACAAATACGCTTTGTGTCATGCAGGGCATATTTGATATTTCTGTCATTCACCCATGGGTAGGACAGCGGTACGGGCAATTTTTCCAAAAGCCGCTGTTGTTCTATTGTGAAAGCTCCTGTTGGGGCAATCGGCGTTTTATTGTCTATAATACCGTTGGCAATCAAATCAAAATACAAACGCCTTAACTCAGTTTCATTTGGAAAATAATCATCAGCTACACCGTCTGTCATAATTAAGAGCGTATCGGCAACTCCACGAAAAATCTTTGTCCGTTTTTGGAGGGCGTCCATAGTGTTCATCGGCAAAGAGGTTAAAAAAACGGTTTCCCCCGAAAAAGCACCGCTTTCCGCCGCACCCATGAGCCTAATGGCAGTTTCAAACTCTCCGTTTGTGTTGACCAGTGCCGCCATTCCGTCCCCTACCTGACAAGTGATAACCAAAACTTCCTTTGTTTCTTCCGAAATCGGAATGACAGCCGTTAAAAGCAGAGTTGCGGAAAAATCATTGATTTGCAGACTGCGTTTTAAGTCCTGATAATAATTTTTGTCGGCAAAGCGTTCATAATATGCCGATTCAACCGCCTTAAAACCTTTGACGGCAGCTTGCTGAACCATTTCCGCAAGCATACGGCATACGGCAGCACATGAAGGTTCGGACAGCGGCAAAGATAAACTTTTACGAAAATCGGGATTTTTTATAACCTGTTCTCCGATAGATTTCAAAAGATAACCGACTGCCGCCTTACAGGACACACGAGCACCAATACGGGAATATTTCTTTGAGCCTGCACCGTCCGAAACGGCAATAAAGGTTATATCTTCAAAATTGGCGATTTCATACCAATCATCACAGTTACTGCCCTCGTGTTTATGCTTTTTGCCCCTTACACGGGCTGCGGTCACACGACTTTTTGGAAAAATCACTGTGTCGTTTTTATATTCGGGGGACGGTTCAGGCATTGTTTCCGGCACTGGAAGATATTTCCAAAGACTTGCGGTATGTTCTGTAACAGCATCATTACTCAACGGTTTCTCAGATATTGTCGGCTGCGGTATTTCGGCAACTGACGGTGCTGATAAATCAACGGTATTTTCGCTCTGTACCGCCTCCGTTAAATTGTCTATATCTTCCATGATTTCATCAAAATCGCCGCTCTGTTCCAAAACTTCAAGCTGCTTGATATGGTCGTCTGTTATCGGTTTGCCTGACACTGCTGGCTGTGTTTCATACGGTTCGATTTTTTCTGTTTCCTGTTCTTTTTCAGACATACAGGTTTCCTCCTTTCCGATAAATTAAAATATAGAAAATTATGGTACGATAACAAATCCCTGTGGTGGGGGCGGTAATTCAACGGCTCCGCCAGGACGGGCTTCCAAATGCTGTGAGGACATCTTAACTGAACCTGATACCCACGCAAAAAATCGTGCCATATCACCCGCTGTTAGAGTATTCATAACAAGAACATTATCTGTAATCTGTTTTAAATAGGAAGTGTCTGCTTTTGCACCGGCGGCACAGGCAATAATATTAGCAACTTTTACCTTTTTTAGTTCGGCAACGGCAAAACGAAATTCCTCCACATCTGTCGGTACACCGTCTGTTAAAATAAACACTAACGGTTTCCAATCACCTTTCTGAGTATCTGTGGATTGACGGATTTCCTTTTGCATACACTCTATCAGCACACGCAAAGCACCGCCCAATGCTGTCGCACCTAATGCATCAATTTCAGGCTCTTTGAATGACATCAGCTCTGTTAATGGAATAATCTGTTTGGCACTGCTGTTGAAAGTAATAACCGAAAGATATGCTGTTTCCAACGCCTGTGGGTCACTGCGTAATTCAGAGAGTAATGCCTTTATTCCCTGTCGAACCGCTTCAATCGGTTCTCCTCTCATGGAACCTGAACAGTCTAACAATAAATAAACAGGCAGTCTGCGTGAAAAATCTGACATCATTTTCTCCCCTTTAATACTCAATATGCTTATAGTTTATTTTACTATTATATGATTAAAAAATTATGAACATGAATTTATATATTTATAAATTTAATATATTTGACGATTATTAACCACGCCGTTTTTGGAACGCTCAATCTCATTTATAACTATTTTAACATATTTACAGAAATTTGCAAGTAATAAATATATTTTCTTCCAAAAAATATTAAAATGTGACCTTTGCAAATGATTTCAGTGTTAGATATATTTCTACAAATACTGTCTTGACATAAAAAAACAAAGATGATATACTGGTTTGGAAATTGAAAAAGTCATCGGAGAACTTACGACCGCAGTCGTACAGTTGATAAGATGTCGAGTGAGCTCGGTTATATTCTAAATATAACCGAGCTTAATTTTTTTGTAAAATAACGGAGGAAAAAACTATGGCTATTCAATTATCAGACCATTTCACTTACAAACGGCTCTTACGGTTTGTTTTGCCATCTATCGTTATGATGGTGTTTACTTCGATTTATGGTGTTGTAGACGGACTGTTTGTATCTAATTTATGTCGGCAGACGCCTTTTGCAGCTCTCAACTTAATTATGCCTGTCATTATGATTTTAGGAGCAGTTGGATTTATGTTGGGTACAGGCGGCAGTGCTTTGATTGCCAAAACTTTGGGTGAAGGTAACAAGAAAAAAGCTAACAGGCAATTTTCACTTTTGATTTATACGGCAATCGGTGTTGGCTTTGTTTTAGCCATATTAGGCATTATTTTTGTTGAGCCTGTGTCCGTTTTATTAGGGGCAGATGAAAGCATGGTCGGTTACTGTGCTTTATACGCTCGTATCATTCTTATCGCTCTCCCAGCATTTATGCTTCAAAATATGTTTCAAAGCTTTTTGGTAACGGCAGAAAAACCACAAATAGGTTTAGCAGTTACGATTTTGGCTGGCGTCACAAATATGGGCTTGGACGCTTTGTTTATGGCTGTTTTTCAATGGGGAATTGCCGGTGCGGCGGCGGCAACGGCGTTGAGCCAATGTGTTGGCGGTATTCTACCGTTAATTTATTTCATTGTTAAAAAGAATGGACTTTTGCACTTGGGAAAAACCAAACTAAGCGGTCGAGTTCTGTGGTTAGCTTGTTCCAACGGTATTTCCGAGTTTTTAACCAATATATCTATGTCGCTGGTCAATATGCTTTACAACTTTCAGTTGATGAACCTTGTCGGCAAAGACGGTATTGCCGCTTACGGTGTTATTATGTATGTCAACCTCATTTTTATATCTATCTTTCTCGGCTATTCAATCGGTTGTGCTCCGATTATAAGCTATAACTTCGGTGCAAGGCGGTCAGATGAATTAAAAAATATTTTCAAGAAAAGTTTAAGTTTTATCGGTGTTACCGGCTTTGCCCTTACGGTTTTCGCTATACTTCTCGCCTCGCCTTTGGCACAACTTTTTGTCGGTTATGATGAAGAACTTTTTGAGTTGACAGCCAATGGATTTAAAATTTACTCTATTTCATTTATTATTTGCGGATTTAGCATTTTTGGCTCATCATTCTTCACAGCACTGAATAATGGTGTTGTATCGGCAGTCATTTCTTTTATGCGAACACTTGTTTTTCAGATTATCGCCGTTTTAATCTTGCCAACATTTTTAGGAATAAACGGTATTTGGCTCTCTATTTCAGCAGCGGAATTTTTAGCTTTGATTATAACCTTTATATTTTTCATTACCATGCGGAAAAAATATCATTACGCTTAAAACATCACACCTGACAAAGAAAGCCCTGAGAATGATTTTACCATTCTCAGGGCGGTTTTATTTTAGGAAAAACCATTTTGGTAATGCCTTACAATTAAAAAATTATCCGAAATTTGAAAAATATGGTGGCATAATAGCATTTAATATCACAATTGCAGTTATAATACCAATACATATTATGGGAGAAACAACTCTTTGCATAATCCACATTATTCTTTCAGCCTTTTTGGATTGATGTTTTCCACTCATTCCTATACCTGCAATCAATCCGACAAAATGGCATAACAGATTGATACATAAAAGAGCAAATCCGGCAAAATTATCTCCGGCACTTTTATCTCCGTACTCCGGTGAGAGCCAATGAAATCCACGAACCGAAAACTGAATATGTATCAAAAAACACCAAAATAACACATCAAACGGTATTGAAATCAATCCCTTTATTACAGCTCTCTTTTTGGAACAATCACAAATCACTATGCCGAACAATACTCCAAGAACACATAGAATAAGTATAAATGTTAAAATAAAGCTGCAATTTAAGGAAAGCAAGTCATTGAGGAAAAAAGCCGGCACCAGTAATACAGCTAATTGAAGTGCATCGATTATTGTATATCCTATTTGGAGCTGTTTTTTGAGCATAAATTCCTCCAATATCGAATAAGTAAAAAATTAGGGAGGCTTTGCCTACAAATCATAGGCTCAACCTCCCTATCTATTTTGCCTTTAATTATTTAACCATGCTGGCTACTTCCTCAGCAAAGTTATCCTCACGCTTTTCAAGACCTTCGCCCTTTTCAAAACGAACGAAATCCTTGATAACGATTGTTGCACCAAGTTCTTTTGCAACCTGCTTTGTGTACTGCTCGATTGTCAGCTTGTTATCCTTAACGAAAACCTGATTTACAAGGCAGTTTTCCTCATAGAATTTGCCAATCTTGCCCATAACGATTTTCTCGGCAATCGCCTGCGGCTTGCCCTCGTTGATAACCTGCTCTGTCATAATCTTTTTCTCATGCTCCAAAACCTCAGGTGTAACCTGTGTTTTGTCGAGGTATGACGGGTTAGCGGCTGCAATTTGCATTGCAATATCCTTAGCATAAACCTTGAAAGCGTCAGATGTAATATCTGCGGTTGTTTCAAAGTTTACCATAACGCCGATTTTGCCTGCTGCATGAATATATGTTGCAACAGAACCCTCGAAACGAGCGAAACGGCGAATTTTGATGTTTTCACCGATAGTCTGAATTTTCTCTTGGAGAAGGTCAGCAACCTTTACATCTGTGCCAACGG
>JBJEQG010000120.1:0-13056 GCA_051881635.1 Acutalibacteraceae bacterium | reverse complement strand
TGTTTCACGTGAAACAATTTTTTAAAAAAATCAAAGAAAATCTGAAAAAGCTATTTAAAAGTTGAGGATAATCATGTATAATGAAGTCAAAGGAGTGAGCGACTTGGGAAAAATTATAGCAATTACTAACCAAAAAGGCGGTGTCGGCAAAACAACAACCGCAGTTAATCTTGCGGCTGGCATTGGTATGCTTGGATTTAAAACACTGTTGGTTGATACGGACCCACAGGGTAATGCGTCCAGTGGTGTTGGCATTGATAAGAGAACCGTAAAAAATTCAATCTATAATGTTCTGATTGATGATACAAAGGCGTCTGACGCAATTATCAAAACGGAGTTTGCAAATTTGGATATTATACCCGCAAGTATTGATTTGGCGGCGGCTGAAATTGAATTGGTAGAGAAAGAGGCACGGGAGTCCCGCTTAAAGAATGCTTTGCTTTTGATTAAAAATGATTACGATTTCATTCTTATTGACTGTCCGCCGTCTTTGGGATTGATTACAACAAATGCTTTTTGTGCGGCAGATACTTTGCTTGTACCAATACAGCCCGAATACTATGCATTGGAGGGACTTTCGCAATTAATCAATACAGTGCGAAAAATTAAGCGGTCCTACAATAACCGTTTGGATATAGAGGGCGTTCTGCTGACAATGTATGACGGCAGACTGAACCTTACACAACAGGTTGTTGAAGAAGTTAAGCGTTTCTTCCCACGCAAAGTGTTTACATCTGTTATTCCGAGAGGTGTCCGACTTTCCGAAGCACCGAGTTTCGGAAAACCGATTATGTATTTTGATAAGTCCTGTAAAGGTTCACAGGCATATATATCTTTGGTTAAGGAGCTTTTGCTGAACAATGATAAACAAATTCCGGAGGGAAAATAAAGGGAAAGGAGTATAAGAATAATGGCAGCCAAAAAAGGAGGTCTGGGCAAGGGTTTGGACGCTTTGTTTATGGAAAACCTGACAGACGAAAGTTCCGGCCTTGAAACATTAAAGATTACCGATATTGAACCGAACCGCTCACAGCCCCGAAGTGAGTTTGACGAGGAAAGCCTGAGAGAGTTGGCTGATTCTATTGCCATGCATGGCGTTTTACAGCCGCTTTTGGTTCGTCCTATGGCAGACGGCGGTTATCAGCTCGTCGCAGGGGAACGCCGTTGGAGGGCAAGCCGTATGGCAGGTCTGGTTGAAGTTCCCGTTATTATCCGTGAGATGACGGATTCCGAAATGATGCAGATTGCCATGATTGAAAATTTGCAGAGGGAAAACTTAACGCCTTTGGAAGAGGCCTTTGGTTACAAACGCCTTATGGACGAATATAATTTTACACAGGAGGAAATCTCCAAAACAGTCGGAAAGTCCCGACCGGTTATTGCAAACGCTTTGCGTCTTTTGAACTTGCCCGAAGAAGTTTTGGAGCTTTTGCGTGAGGGGAAAATCAGTGCAGGTCATGCAAGGGCTTTGCTGGCATTTAAAAATCAAGATGATATGCTTGAAACAGCCCGACAGATTGAACCGAATGATTTAACGGTGCGTGATGTGGAGCGTTTGGCGAGGAAAATGAACAGCGAGGGCAGCAAAAAGGAAGCTGTACATAAAAAGAGAGATCCTTTTTATGATGAAGTGGAAATTGCTTTGCATGAACATTTGAGCCGGAAAATCAAAGTTAATAATACCAAAAACGACAGCGGCATTTTGGAAATTGAATTTTATAATCAAGATGACCTGAAAGAATTGGCAAGGATTTTGGGCGGAGAATAATGTTTCATGTGAAACAAAAAGCAGTAACGGATATATTTTTTTATGTAGTGTTTTTCAATGTTTCACGTGAAACAATCAGTAGACAAATTGTCCGATTTGTATCTTGAATGAAATTTAAATTTATGTTATGATTATGACATACTTTATATTCCATAAAGTAAATTTTTATATGACGGAGGATTTGTATGGAAAACAGAATCGTCAGAAAGGTTCTTGCTGTAACTCTTTCAGCAACCCTTTTGAGCAGTGTGGCTTTTACGGCTTTTGCACAATCGTCAGAGCCTATTAGTTACGAACAGAACGGTTATACAATGGAAAAAATCAGTAACCCGTATAACGGTCAAAGAGAGGTTGACGGTTTGACGGAGGGCGGCGACCGCAATAACAGTTATGCATGGGCAATGGCAGAGCGTAACGGTTATATTTATATCGGTACAAACCGCAATATCTTAGGTGGTGTTGTAGGACAGTTTGCAAAACAGCTTTCGGCGTATGGTCTTTCTGAGGATACACTATATGCAGTGGTTGACGCAATTACAAACGGAGAAATTCCGCACGCCAGTGAGGATAGATATGCCCGTATCCTGAAAGTTGACCCGAAGAGCGGTGCTATTACGGAAATCGCACAGTATGAAAATGCAACGGCTTTCAGAATGGCAACAACCTTTGACAACAATGTTTACTTTGGTACAATGGGTAATTCCGGTACTGAGATTGTTAAGATTGACGAAGATGATGAAGTCAGCATTGTTTTTGCAGCGGGCGGCGGCAGCAGTTTCAGAGCAAGCACGGTTTATAAAGGCGAGTTATACTTTGCCGGTTTGGACGAGCGTTTAGATGTTCCAAGCGGTTATAACAAGCTGGCTGTTTTGAAAAAAGACGCCAAAGATGATACCGTTTGGACTCGTGTGGCGGATTACAAAGATTTTATTGATTATGCGACAGACAAAGTTTATGCAAGTCAGGGCGGTAATGTTTGGGACTTGATTGAGTATCAGGGAGATATGTATATTTTCCTTGCAACCTCAAATGGCTTTGTTATGTTCAAAGGATATGAAGACCCGTCCTCTGCCGAAGCGAATGAATACGGTTGGGTATGGACTGAGGTTATCGGCAAAAACAGCAAATACAACATGGGTATGGCACCTACTGCCGAAGGTTATCCGACAAACGGTCTTATCGCAAGTGCCGCAACACCTGTTGTGTATAAAGATAAGCTGTATTTCGGAACATTTGATAACTCATTGACAGCGGCAATGACAGCAGTTACGGGTTTGTTTATGAATATTGCTGGAAGCGAAACCGCACCGAAAATGAGTACATATTTAAAACCGATGTATATGACGGTAACAACACCTCAGAAAATGTACTGCATGGACAAGGACGGCGTTATTACAGAATGTGAAGAAATCAACGAAATCTATGCGGAAACAACCAATGACTATTTTTGGAGATATTGCGTTTATAACGACAAACTCTATATTTCATCATTTGATGCTGAATCCTTGTACAAATACTTTACCAAGCTGACTAACGGCGAATTGGCAAGTATGACGACTGAGGAAATGGAAAGCCAAATGCAGTATATCCAGGATTTGATTGAGCTTTTGCTTGCCCAAAACGCAGATAAGGATATTGAGGACCCGAGCGACATAATTCAGATTGATGAACTCGTAGACGAACTTTTGGAAGTTTTGGAAAATATGGATACACCGTCTTTGGAAGAAATCCAAGAGGTAATAGATAAACTTCAAGAGTTAGCGGATATTTTGGACGGTCAGGGTACAGTCGTTGTTGATGAGGCTAAGTTGCAGGAACTGATTGAGAAGTGTCAGGAAGTTAGCGAAAATGCAGATGTATTAACAGCCGCCATTTTGCAGCAGTTACTCGACAAGCTGTCCTCTATTGAAGCTGAAACGCCAAGTGTATGGAGTGCAGACACGACGATTGACAACTCCATAAGCACAGAGAAACTTCAAGAGATAAACGAAATTTTCTCGGATTTGCAGGAAGAACTTACGGTTATCTGGGACGGCGATTATTCCGATTTGACAAGCGGTATTTTGGAAAAGATTGAAGAAATTATCGAAAAAGCCAAAGCGGAAATAGACCGTATCCTTTCGGAAATTGAAGATAGGATTTTGCAGGAAATCAAGGATTATATCGAGGAAAAATGGAACGATTTTGTTGACAAAATCGACCTTGAAGGCTGGAAGATGTATGCCGAAATTTCAAACAGACTTTTTGAAAATGAGGCAGGTTTTGATCTTTATACAATGTCTATTGACGATGACGGTACTGTAACTTATGAAATGGTTACGGATAACGGCTTTAACGACAAGTATAACTATGGCGGCAGAACAATGGTTGTATGCGATGACTCTTTGTATGTTGGTACGGCAAACCCGTTCTATGGTGCTCAACTTTGGAAAGTTACGGAAACAGGTTCAGTGGTAGATCCAAGCGAGCCGAGTGAAGAACCGAGCGAAGAACCAAGCGAAGAACCAAGTGAAGAACCAAGCAAAGAACCAAGTGAAGAATCGGGCGAAGACCCGTCCGCTCCCGAAGAGTCCTCTAAGGAAACAAGCGAAACTTCAACGGAGTCCTCTGCAACATCGGAAGGAGAGAACAGTGGTGTTGATACAGGTGACAGCGGAAACTTTAAGAGCATGACTTTCTTTATAATTGTGGCTTTGTTCTCAATGTCTGTTGTTGGCATTGTTTTAAAGAAGAAAAAATCCAATCAGGACAAATAAACCCTTACAAGCATAAATAAGCCTTTAAGAACAGCGGTATGAGGAACACTTGTACCGCTGTTTTATTATTTCCGAAAAATAAAAATGGAGTTTTGCAAGATAAATTCAATCATAGGACTTGAAATTGATACGGAAATATGAGAAAATAAAAAAGTAGCGTATATCCTAAATTAAGCTGAAAGAGGAATTGTATTATGATTGATATTAAATTGCTCAGAGAAAAAACGGACGAGGTTAAGGCAAAAATTAAAAAAAGAGAAAAAAATTTGGACGATGTCGTAGACAAAATTTTGGAACTTGACGCCCAAAGAAGGGAAAAATTAGGTCAAGTGGAGGCTATGAAGGCGGAAAAAAATTCCGTCAGCAAGCAAATTCCGCAGATTAAAAAAGCAGGTGGCGATGTTTCCGAAATTACGGCAAAGATGAAAACTTTGGGCGATGAAATTAAGGTTGCCGAAACAGCCGTTGCAGAGCTTGAAAACGAACAAAAGGATTTGCTTTTGTCCCTGCCGAACTTGCCTGATGATGATGTTTGTGCCGGCGGTAAGGAAAATAACGAACCGCTCCGTTATTTTGGCGAAAAGCCTGTTTTTGATTTTGAACCCAAAAATCATGTTGACCTTTGCGAGAGCCTGAACATGATTGATTACAAGCGTGGTGCAAAGATTGCCGGTGCGGGAAGTTGGCTGTACAGAGGCTGGGGTTCCCGTTTGGAGTGGGCTATTCTGAATTTCTTTGTCAATGAGCATATTTCGGACGGCTATGAATTCATTTTGCCGCCGCATATGCTGAACTATGAATGTGGTTATGTTGCAGGACAATTTCCGAAGTTTACGGACGAGGTTTATTGGATACAGAACCCGACAAGTCAGGATAAAAAGTTTATGTTGCCGACAGCCGAAACAGCTTTGGTAAATCTGCACAGAGATGAAGTTTTGACTTTGGACGAATTGCCGAGAAAATATATTGCTTATACACCATGTTATCGCCGTGAATCAGGAAGTTACCGCAGTGAGGAGCGTGGCATGATTCGTGGTCATCAATTCAACAAAGTTGAAATGGTACAATACACAACCGATGACGGTTCAGACGCTGCTTTTGAGGAATTGGTAGGCAAGGCGGAGCGTTTGGTTCAGGAGTTGGGCTTGCACTATCGTTTAAGCAAACTTGCGGCGGGTGACTGTTCTTTCTCTATGGCGAGAACTTATGATATTGAAGTTTGGATTCCGAGTATGGGAATTTACAAGGAAGTCAGCTCGGCATCTAATGCCCGTGACTATCAGGCAAGACGGGGAAATATCCGTTATCGTGATGCAGACGGCAAAATGCACTTTGCTCATACACTGAATGCGTCCGGTTTGGCAACAAGCCGTGTTATTCCCGCCATTGTGGAGCAGTATCAAAATGCGGACGGCTCTGTAACCGTACCGGAAGTTTTGAGAAAATATATGGGTATTGATGTTATTCGTCCCGAATAATCTTTTATAGAATTAAAACCGAAGTATTAAAGATACACCCCTTTAAACATTTAAATATGTTGACAAGGGGTGTTTTCTATTTAACGCAAAAATGCACACTGAATAAATATAAAGTTTTCAACAAAAAATAGGTAAAATGTTGAAAAATAAGTTGTTGCAGTCTGTCAAAGATTTTCTTTTATAATTCTGTAAAAGAAAAATATATTGTTATGCTTGTGCTATAATTCTGTATTAAATACAAAAATTTTAGACGCTGTCTGATAACAAATTGAGGAGGAGCCTTAGGATGCTGAACAGAAAGTATGAAGAAAAGTTCGTAAAAGAAGGTCTGACTTTTGACGATGTACTCCTTATTCCCGGAGAGTCATTTGTTGAACCGAAAGATGTTGACCTTAGCACAAATCTCACAAAGAAGATTAAGTTGAATATTCCGATTACAACAGCCGCTATGGATACCGTTACAGAAACAAGAATGGCGATTGCAATCGCCAGAGAGGGCGGTATTGGTGTTATCCACAAAAATATGTCCATCGAACAGCAGGCAGACCAGGTTGACCGTGTAAAGCGTTCGGAAAACGGCGTTATCGTTAATCCGTTCTCATTGACACCGGAACATTCCGTTAATGACGCAAACCAGCTTATGGCAAAATACAAAATTTCGGGTGTGCCGATTTGTCAGGACGGCCGTTTGGTTGGTATCATTACAAACCGTGACTTGCGTTTTATGTCAAACAATGACTATAACCGTAAAATCTATGAGGTTATGACAAGGGAAAAGCTTGTAACAGCTCCCGTAGGTACAACATTAAGTCAGGCTCAGGAAATTTTAAAGAGCCATAAAATCGAAAAACTTCCGATTGTAGACGAAAACGGTGTTCTCAAAGGCTTAATCACGATTAAGGATATTGAGAAATCCGTACAATATCCCCGTTCCGCAAGAGATGAAAACGGCCGTTTGCTTTGTGCGGCGGCAATCGGTGCAACAGCCGATGTTTTGGAGCGTGTTTCCGAGTTGGTTAAATCTCAGGTCGATGTTCTGTTTTTGGATTCCGCTCACGGTCATCATATCAATATTATTCAGACAGTTAGCAAAGTTAAAAAGGCATTCCCAAATGTTCAGTTGGTTGCGGGTAATATCGCAACGGCAGAAGCGGCAAAGGCATTGATTGATGCCGGTGCGGATTGCGTTAAGGTAGGTATCGGTCCGGGTTCCATTTGTACAACCCGTGTTGTTGCCGGTATCGGTGTACCGCAGATTACGGCAATTTATGATGCGGCTTATGAAGCGTCCAAACATGGTATTCCCGTTATTGCAGACGGCGGTATCAAGTACTCGGGCGATATTGTCAAGGCTTTGGCGGCAGGCGGCAGTGTTGTTATGATTGGTTCAATGGTTGCCGGCTGTGAGGAGTCACCCGGTGAAAGCGAAATCTATCAGGGCAGACAATTCAAGGTTTATCGTGGAATGGGAAGTTTGGCGGCTATGGGTAAAGGCAGCTCGGATCGTTATTTCCAAGCCAGCAACCGCAAGTTTGTTCCCGAAGGTGTTGAAGGTCGTGTACCTTATAAGGGTATGCTTTCTGACACAATCTATCAAATGATGGGCGGTTTGCGTTCAGGTATGGGATATACGGGTTGTGCAAATATTCAGGAATTGCATGATAAGGCTCAGTTTGTCCGTATTACGGGTGCAGGTTTGAAAGAAAGCCACCCGCATGACATTCAGATTACAAAAGAAGCTCCGAACTACTCCTATAACGGTTAAGGACTTTATAAAATAAAGGATTGTAAAATCGGTCGGAATTGTGTTTCCGACCGATTTTTATGTATGACATGGAAATCGGCAATAAAGCATATTTTATAAATGCAGGTGATTGATGTGTTTCCCATGAAAACGGAACGGTTGGTTATTCGAGAGTACAAAAAGAAAGATGTCGGTGAATTGTGCCGTGTTTTTTCGCAGCCGCAGATTTATGCGACAACCTGTGGTATTCCAAGACGGTGCAATTCATTTTGGGGCGAATGGTGGATTGGTGCAGTACATCTGAACGCCCGTCAGCATACCGCATGGGAGTTGGGGGTTTTCTTACGGGACAGTGGACGGTATATCGGAAATATCGGTATCATAAATGTTGATTTACAGCATAAAAAGGGCGATATTACATATATCATAGACAGTGAATTTTGGAATAAAGGTTATGCAACAGAGGCGGCTCAACGCATTTTAGCCTTTGGTTTTAACAGACTTAAACTGAAACGCATTGGCGGTACCTGTATGTCCATAAACAAAGCCTCACGGCGGGTTATGGAAAAAATCGGGTTAAAATATGAGGGAACGGCTCGCTGTTCTCTGTACAAAGACGGCATTTTTTATGATATTGATAACCTTTCCATACTCGACAATGAATTTTTTACAGATAGTAATATCACAAAACGCTGAGTTTTCAACATTCCAATGTTGAAAATGTTGAAAGATGTTGAAAACTCAAAGTTAAAGGCTTTGTAAAGAAAACGCCTAAATTGTGCCGATTTTGAAAAAATACTGAATATCTTGTGTGAAAAAGCAAAATAAAATTCTGAAAAGTCAAAAAAGGCATTTCACAAGATTATTAACAAAGTTTTCAACATTTTCAACAATTTACGGTTGAAAACTTTTTTAATTGTTTTAAAGAATTAAAAATCAAATTATTACTCTTTGTAATACGAAAAAAACGATGAAACGCTTGAAGTTTCATCGTTTTTTGTCATATAAAACCTTTAATGTATCGGAAAATCAGCCGTTTGAGCTTTCCAAGCCGCATATAGGTTTGCTTGCTGACCTTTTGATAAACGGATTTAACAAAGTGTACTTCCTCTTTGGAAACACCGTTGTTACCGTAAGCCCGTTTTTCAAGAATTTGAACAAGCTGTTCGACTTCTTCTCCTGAAAGATATGGCAGAGTTTCGCAAAGTTTCGGTATGAAGTCCGTTTCCGTACCGTTATAATCTTTCATAAGCCCCGCAAAGTGCAGAACGCTCATCA
Organism: Acutalibacteraceae bacterium; assembly: GCA_051881635.1. Classification (GTDB taxonomy): domain Bacteria; phylum Bacillota; class Clostridia; order Oscillospirales; family Acutalibacteraceae; genus JBJEQG01. The sequence goes on along the minus strand of JBJEQG010000120.1, from coordinate 4,032 downwards.
TCATATCAAATGTGCGGCGGATATTACAGGTGCGGAGTGTTTTCAACTGTGCTTTGCGTCTTTGGATAAGGAAAACCGTAATTAAAGCTATGGCTGCACCGCAAAGTAAAATAATGACAAGTCCCGTTTGAATGTTGTCGGAATTGTTTGTGTCCTCCATATTGTCGGAAACAGAACTGTTTTCGTTTTGTTCGTTTATAGGCAGTTTCCAACCATGTTGATTAAAAATATTCATCATATCGGAATATGTAAATCCCGGATATGTGGCACTGATTATGCCAATATCGGAAGGGGTAAAGTCAACGGGAACCCAACCGTAATTCTCCAAATAGATTTCAACCCATGCGTGGGCTTGTTTATCACTGACTGTTGCGGTATAAGTACCGTCCGACTGTGGTGCAAATTCGTAGGAAGGGACTGAATAACCCGAAACATAACGGGCGGGAATACCGTACATACGGTACATCAATGCCGCTGTTGAGGCATAATGAACACAATAGCCCTTGTGATTTTCAAAGAGAAAGTATTCTATAATGTCCTGATTTCTGTTGGCAGTACCGGGTGTCGTGGTGTAGACGGCATTTGTGCTGAGCGTATAAACAATAAAACTCGTGACTTCATCTAAATCCGATAAGGGTGTTTCCGAACATAATTTTTTTAATCGTGGCAGTGTCTGTTCGGGATAGCGTGTATAAAAAGATTGAATGTTCTGCATATAGGCTTTTTGTGCCTGTTTAAAGGACGAAATTACCCAACGGTATTCACTATATTCGGCATTTGTAAAGTCAAGTTTAAAGCTGTTTCGTGGATAAAACATAAATGTGGAACGGTTATCAATCCATGTAGGTTCATTACTGTAATAAGTTTTCAAATCGGTAAAGTTAAAATCGGATAAGAAAGATTTATTGAGAAATTCTACAAATGCCGTATTGGGAAGTTCCGTCTTTGTACTGCTTAATGGATTGGCAAGCAACTGTTTGACGAGATAATAATTATTGATAATATCGGAGGAAATGTTTTGTTGATAGGCTATGTATGATGTAATATTATTATCATAATTGTTTTTCCATTCCCCGTCATTATAATCACCGCCCTTGAATTTATATAAATAAAGTGTTTCCGTTGGAGCATTTTCAAGTTGAATTTCCAATTCAGGATTGCCTGTGCGGTAAAGGTTTCCGGTGTTGATTTTACCGTTGGAAATCGAACCGGAGGACATTCCTGTCAATCCGTTCATAATTTGATAAACATAGCCCTCCGTGTTGTCAACAGATGTATAGAGCGGGTCAGTGTTGTTGTTTACAAAAGGGGCGGCAACCACCAAAGCTGTGATAAAAACAGCGGTTATGACAATAAGGCTTTGCCTTGAAAAGGCGGCATGAACGGGAGCGGAAAAGTATCTTTTGACAGAGCCTGAATTGGTCATATTGAGAACGAAAAATGCCGTTTGGAATAAAACCATAAACATTATTGAAATTGTACCGATTTCAATGCCAAAAAGCGGACTGCATAAAGTCCATGTCAATAAAACCAGAAAGGGGATAATATGATTATGTGCAACGATTTCAAGGAGAAATAAAACCCAAATGAGCAAAAGAGAAATATAGAGAGCGAGAGCCGTAACATCGGTATTATTTGAACTGACGGCTGCAAAAGAATTAAACGCAAAATATTGAAGAACCTTGCCCATATCCGTCATGAAATAAAAAACAAAGAAAAGGATAACCAAAGCACCGAGCATTTCCAGGGAAATAAGGGCGATTTTTTTGCGGAAAAAGTGCAGAATAACTCCCAAACCCAAACAGACCACAGCGTCAACGGCAAAAATAAAAAAACTGTTGTAACTGATATAGGTTATATTTTGAAAGGAGAGAATGATACCGCATACACCAATCCAAATAAAAAGTAAGGTCAAAGGAGAAAACGGTGTTTTTTCGGTGCGTTTCTTTTGTGTTGAAATTACGATTTTTTTAATAATTCCTCACCGCCTTTACAGAGTAAACATATATTTGCTTATTTCATTTTTAAAGTCCGTTTTTGAAAAGCGATAAATTAAATAATTGTTGAAAGACCATTCTAAATTAAGGTTGAGCCGCATGACAGGGCTATCCTCAGCAACAGACAGAACAGGGGCTTGTGCCGAAAAAGAGGATTGATAGAGTTGTAACAGCATTTCTTCACGCTGATTGCCGTTTGTAACCTCCATAGACTGCAAACCGCCTTTTTCTTCATTGTACCAATAAACACAAACGGGGATATTTTTTTGAACCAATCCCTGAACAATGGCAGACAGTATTTCATAGAAAGCGTCTGTATCTTCAATGCCATATTTTCGTTGTGTGCTTGTGTCGGCAATCAGGTGGATATACTTATCAGCCTCATGACTGTATTCTTTAACCCAAAGCTGGTCGGTTTTCGCACTGTAATTCCAATGAACGGCACGCATTGAGTCACCGTTTCGGTATTCACGCACCTGTAAGATTTCATTATGGTCATCGCCGTTTTTTAAAATCGTATGTTCTCCGAAATCATTACCGCCGTTTTGATTGTAATCGGAAAAATCAATGTTTAAAGCACATTGTTGCGGTAAAACGGCAAATTGGGCATACTGTTTTAATTTCTTATGGGAAGAAAACAAAGCAAAGCAGTCATAAACCTGACAGGATACCAATTTCGCTTGCAGTAAACCGCAATAAGGGGCTTGAATTTGGAAACGCAATTTTTCTTTGCCTTTATATCCCGTAAAACCAATCAACTTTTGCGTTTTTTTATTTTTGGGAAAGTTTTTGTATTGAAAGTACATTTTTACCTGTAAATGGTTCAGCGGCAGAATATTGCGGTTGTTGACTTTTAAGTCACAGGGAAACTGTACATTTTTATGAGCCGTTTGGTTTTTGGCATAAAACTCTATGTTGAGAAAGTGCTTTGTTATTTTCGGCAGAAAAAACATAACAATCAGCAATACCAATTCCGTAAACGCTAAAATCATCAGCGAGATATAGCGATATTTTCCCGCAATATACCATGTGAGGATTAGAATTAAAAGAGCCGTTATTTTTTTCATGATTATTTTGCTCCAATGGGCGGAACAGCCGTTGACAACAAAATTTCGTTGATAACATCACGCTTTTGAATATTGCCCATTTTGGCGTTTGCCCCCAATACAATACGGTGGGAAATAATATAGGGGAATTGTCTTTGAATATCTTTCGGCGTTACAAAGTTCCGTCCGTTCAGCCATGCGGTGGCTTTTGCCATTTTGACAAGGGCGATTGTAGCACGGGGACTTGCACCCCGTTCAATATAAGGGTGATTTCTTGTAGCGGTAATCAGCGTGACAAGATAACGGTAAACTTCATCTTTCATATAAACATTATAAATCTCCGATTGGATAGCGGAAAGAAGTTCAGGTGTCAGAACAGGTGTTATACCGTCAACACGACTTTTTTCCTCAATGGATTTTGCCATAAGCAATTCGCTTTCAAAATCGGGATAGCCCAAAGAAAGCGTAATCATAAAGCGGTCGATTTGAGCTTCCGGCAATCGTTGTGTACCGGCACTGCCCAAAGGATTTTGTGTGGCAATAACCAAAAAGGGGATTGGGACTTTTCGTGTTATCCCCTCAACGGAAACCTGTCGTTCCTCCATTACTTCCAAAAGGGCGGATTGTGTTTTCGGGGAAGTGCGGTTGATTTCGTCAGCCAAAAGCAAATTACAGAATACACTGCCCTCCTGATAGACAAAAGCGTCACGCTCTTTTCGATAAATTGAAAAACCCGTTAAATCGGACGGCATAACATCAGGGGTAAACTGAACACGATTGCACTTTAACCCCATTGCTTTTGAAAATGCCATTGCCAATGTCGTTTTTCCCACGCCGGGAATATCCTCCAAAAGAATATGACCGTTAGCAAGAAATGCCGTCATAATTTCAGTGATTTCAGATGTCTTTCCTAAAATAACCTGTTGGACTTGTGCAATAACTTCCCGTACTTTTTCGGTATCCATAAATTTTCCTCCTGTTTTAAAATA
>JBJEQG010000119.1:0-13308 GCA_051881635.1 Acutalibacteraceae bacterium | reverse complement strand
AATGTTTCATGTGAAACATTGTAATAAACCGCAAAAAAGGGAAACCTACAATATCGGTTTCCCCTTTGGATTTTTAATAAGGTCATTTATTGATTTTCGTTGTTGCTTTTCGGCTCAATCTTGCCGTACAGGAAAGCGGAAGGAGCTTCTTCCTTTACTTCTCTCTCCTCAAACGAACTGAACAAACTGTCCTGAGGCGGACGGGAGTCATTGTACTGCCTTCTTTGGTATCCGCTTGATGTACGGGGTTTGCGTACAACTTCACCGCCGTTATGACTGCGGTTATAACCGTTACGGTGATTGTTGTAGGACGGTTTCTGGTTCGGGTCAGGTCCGATAACAACATGACGCTGAACACCTTCGCCCTCAGACCATGAAGTTGCACCTCTTACCTTTTGAACAGCCGTATGAATAATTCTTCTTTCATAGGGGTTCATCGGTTCAAGAACGGTTTTAGAACCTGTTTTGCACGCCTTGAATGCCAGCTTGCGTCCCAAAACTTCAAGAGTCTTTTCACGCTTTTCACGATAATTACCGATATTAACGGAAATACGGTAGTAGTTATTATCAACATGGTTGGCTACCAAACCCGTCAAATACTGCAAAGCGTCCAAAGTTTCGCCCCTGTGTCCGATAATGAAACCAATATCCTCACCGACAACATTCAGAACTGCACCTTCCTCTGTTTCCTCAGCCTCAACGGTAATATCCTGAATCCCCATTTTATTCAAAACATCAGTCAGATACTTTTTGGCACTGCCCAAAGGTGTAATCTCTATATAAGCACGGACAATCGCCGGATTGCCGCCAAAAAGACCGAATTTCTTTTTTTCAGGCTGTTGAAGAACTTCAAAAGATGCTTCCTCTACGGAAACATTCAGTTCCTGACACGCCAACGACTTCGCTTCGTCTATGGTATCTGCCGTTGCTTTTGCTTCTCTGATCATAACTTGTCACCCCAAAGGTTATTTTTTCTTTCCCTGATAATCACTTTTGCTGCTTGAACCGGATTTTTTGTTATTATTTTTTCCGGACGATTTTCCTTTTGATTTTTGTGTCTGTGTATTTGATACGGGTTCAGTTACCGTAATGGTCGGACCTTCAATAAAACTCAGCTTTGCTTCCTGTTGTTTTCTCAAAACGACACGCTGTGCTTCGGCTTTTGCCTCCAAGATGTTCATATTGTAGAACTTCGACATAAAGATTGACTGAACAAAGCCCAAAACTGAGGACGCAATCCAATAGAAACCTACCGCACCGGGTACGCTGTATGCGATATAAGCACTGAATAAAGACATAAAAATCGGCATAGCCATCATACAGCCCTGCATTTTTGTGCCGTTAATTTTTTGTGTCAGAATCATGGTTACGCAATAGGAAACAAAACACAAAACCGGAATGAGCCATAACATACTTTGGAATGAGCTTGTTGCCGGTGTTGCCAGCAAATCCAGTCCGAGAAAGTTAAAACCATGAGAAAATTCCTGTATTCTGGAAACTTCATCACCCGTAAAGAGTGCATTTCCACTGCCGTCCGTAAGGTAGTCCTGCATTTGACCGAAATATTTGATAATACTCATTTGACCGTACTGAGAGTCCATTGATACTCCCAAACCTGGCAAACGGCTTAAAGAGTCAACGGCAGCCGTCACTTTATCACTCGCAATATGCAGTGTATTTGTGAGCGGTTCTCTTACGGACCAATAGACACCCAGCATAACAAGCATAGGCAGAATCATCGGTGCACACCCCGACAGCGGACTGATATTTTCCTGTGCCATCAGTTTTTGCACTTCCAGATTGGCTTTATTTCGGTCGTTTGCATAACGCTGCATGATTTCCTGCTGTTTTTGTTGGAAACGGGCGTTTGCCGCCATTGATTTCTGTTGTTTTATGGAAAACGGGTAAATCAAAATCTTTATAATCAAAGTGAATATGATAATGGCGATACCATAATTTTTTACAACAATAAAAGCTCCCCAAAGAATCCACCCGAAAAGACTTCCGATAAGGTTAAAAATATCCATAGTTAAGTTACAATCCATCCCTTCCGTCCCGATTTGCTTAATCAAATAAACTGCGGTTATTACTTCTTTTTTTGCTTATATATAATTTTCTTAGGAGAATCTTTTGTTTTTTTCTCCGGAACGGGGTCATATCCTCCACTTGAAAACGGGTTACAGCGTAAAATACGCCAAATCGTCAAAAAAGTACCTTTAAAAGCACCGAAACGGTCGATTGCCTGCAAACCATATACGGAGCATACGGGATAATATTTACAGCATGGCGGTGTACGGGAGGATATATATTTCTGATAAAATTTAATAAGCCAAATAAGCGGGCGTTTCATTCAAGGACACCCGCTTCACTCAGCTGTTTTCTCATAATCCGCAGAATCAATGTACTTTTGACAAAAGGTGTCTTTCCTCTTGCCACAAAGACAATGTCATAACCCGGCTTAACCTCATTCATGAGGGCATAATAAGCCTCTCTTATAACTCTGCGGCTTCTGTTTCGCATGACGGCTTTTCCGACTTTCTTACTTGTTGTAATTCCTATTCTCGTTACAGGCTTACGGCTTTTCATGACATAAGTCACCAATGTCGGACTCACATAGGATTTGCCTTTGGAGTAAAGTCTGCGAAAATCCTTATTTTCTTTTAAAGTGATTAACTCGCCCAAAACCATCACCCGGTCTTTCTTACTCCGCCGTAAGGCAGCCGTCATTGAATACGGTTCATCGAGAATCAATAAGACAGTTTCTTTCTGCCTTTTGCTCTGCGGCGAGCCAATACTTTACGGCCGTTTGCAGTTGACATTCTCTTTCTGAAACCATGTTCTTTTTTTCTGTGAAGCTTCTTCGGCTGATAAGTTCTCAGCATTAAGAAAACCCCCTTTCAATATTTAAGGTCGGCATAAAAAATAACCTTGCAATGTAGAATTATAACCTATTTTCATAGGGTATGTCAATAAGCAATTACAAAATAATAAAGCCGTTTTCATAACTTTTTAAGGGGAATTTTGCACAAATCACAAATACCGGATATTGAAGCGTGGATTTATAAGAATTTGAAATAAAAATCCCCAAGCATTTTCAAATTTACGGGAACTGTTAGGAGAGAATACAATTTTTTGAATACTCCTGCAAAAAGCGGTTTGACACGCCCCCTGACTTTCCATGATTAGGGAATTAAAAATCCGATAAACATGGGAAAAAAACGCCTTTTCAGAGCCTTCGGGTTTTCAACCGTTGTTGAGAAGATTGTTGAAAACTTGTTTACTTCTGTCCGTTTTTATGGTATAATAGGTGCATATATTATCCTCTTTTCAACATTCAATTTTCAACATTCGATTGATAAATCGTTTAAAGATTATGAATAAAGAGGCTTTAATTAAAAATATTTGGGGGGAAACCAAAGCCATGGACTCATTTAATGAAGCATGGAAACTTATCTGTGCATACTGTAAAAATCATATTACAGATGTTGCCTATAAAACATGGATCAGCAAAATAGAACCGGTTAATCTGGACTTCACCGAAAATAAAGCCATACTAATGGTACCCGGTGATTTCCACCGCCAAACATTAACCCGTTGTTACATGACACTTCTGAATGACGCTTTTTCAAGCGTTTTCGGCAAGGGAATCGACATCTGTTTTACCGTACCCGATGAAATTACTTCCAAAGAGGAGGAATTAAACGAAAATCTTATTGATGCGGATTATGAATTTACATTCGACTCGTTTATTGTAGGTTCTTCAAACAAATTCGCCCATGCGGCCTCACTTGCGGTTGCGACCAATCCTGGGCGTGCCTACAATCCGCTTTTTATCTATGGAAATTCCGGTCTTGGCAAAACGCACCTGCTCTATGCCATTCGCAACGAAATCCGCCGAACAAGTCCGAACAGCAATATCCTGTATGTTAAGGGCGACGATTTTACAAACGAATTGATTGAGGCCATTCGTCTGGCAACAACCAACGATTTCCGTCAGAAATACCGCAGCTCAGATGTTCTTTTGGTTGACGATATTCAGTTCATCGGAGGCAAGGAATCCACACAGGAAGAATTTTTCCATACATTCAATTCCCTGTATGAGGCAAAAAGCCAAATCGTTTTGACTTCCGACCGTCCGCCAAAAGAAATCAAAACTTTGGAAGACCGTTTGCGTAACCGCTTTGAATGGGGACTGATTGCCGATATTCAACCGCCGGATTTTGAAACCCGTATTGCGATTATCAAACGGAAAGCCGAGCTTTTGGACATCAGTCTGCCCGATGAAGTTGCCGAATATATCGCAACCAAACTAAAAGCCAATATCCGACAGCTTGAAGGCGTTGTCAAAAAAATGAAGGCAAAAAGCCTGCTTTACGGCGAAAAACCGACAATCAATGTTGCCCAAAAGACAATTTCAGATGTGTTGAACAATGATGTTCCGCCGCCATTGACCATAGAAAAAATTATTGACGAGGTTGCCCGAACATTCGGCATTACAAGCGATGAAATCCGCTCCTCAAAAAGAAATGCCACTATTTCCACTGCCCGCCAGATTGCAATCTATGCTGTTCGTGAAATTACGGACCTTTCAATGAATCTTATCGGTGAAGAATTCGGCGGCCGTGACCATTCAACAATCGTTTATGCAATCAAGCAGATTGAAAAGAATATGAACAAAGATCCAAAGCTGAAAGCTATGGTTGAAGACACCATAAAAAACATTCGGGACCGCTAAAAAAGTTTTCAACATTCCTGTTGAAAACTTAAATTTCCTTTTTTTGGCAATTCTGCCAATCACAAATCGAAAATTTGAAAAACGGCAAAAACAGCCTTTTTTTTTCAACAAGTTTTCAACTTTCAACATTGATTTTTCAAGGAAAAAGAAAGTTTTCAACAATCAGAAAAAGTTTTCAACCACTCTCAACAGGTTTTCAACAAGTTTTCAACATTGTTTTGTCCGATTAATTCTAGGGAAAACAGAGTTTTCAACAAAAATTCAAGAATTTTTACAAAAAAAAATTTTCAAAAAAAATTTTAGTAAAATCAAAATTGTGGTCAAAGTACGGCAAAATCGCAAAAGTTTTCAACAACTTTGCACAAGGCGTTGAAAAGTGATGTGCAAACATCATAAAAAATCATTTCAGTGACTAACTTAGCACAAAAAATTGAGAATATTTTCTACCACGAGAAATTTGTACACATAGTTTTCAACAAGTTTTCAACAATCTTTCAACAGCTCTCAACAACGATGTTGAAAACTTTTAAAATTCAACAATTTCTCAACATCTTTCAACAAGTTTTCAACAATCAATCACAACCACAAACACCGATGAACACTGAGAAAAAAAGGGTTTTCAACAATTTCAACACCCCCTACTACTACTACTAAATATATATTTATATATATAGCGCAAAAATTTGAAAAAAATTAAAAAAAAATTGTGATTGGCTAAAAACGGCTAAGTTTTCAACATTCCAACTTTCAGATGTTAAAAAAAGCCGTTAAAAATCCAATTAAAATACCCAAGTAAATGCTAAATAAAAGCTCTTATTTTTAAATCTTAAAAGAAGGAAGAAACATCATGAAATTCTACTGCGATTGTTCCATTCTCAACAAAGCTGTATCCAATGTTCAAAAAGCCGTATCCTCAAAGTCAACGATGCCGGCTCTTGAAGGAATCATGATTCAGACAAATGAGGATTCCATTACACTGAGTGCCTATGACCTTGAACTTGGTATTACGACAACAATACCGGCTAATGTTATCGTTCCGGGAAATATCGTTATCAATGCCAAACTGTTTTCGGAAATTATCCGAAGAATGCCCGACACTACAATTACAACCGAAACGGACGACAAATTTACGGTCTATATAGCCAGCGGAAAGGTTGACTATAAAATCATGGGCATAAATGCCGAAGAGTTTCCGGAATTGCCGATAGTAAAAGGCGGTGAAGAAATTGAAATTAGCAACAGTCAGCTTAAAAACATGATTCGTCAGACGATTTATGCCATTGCCGACACAGAAATTACACCAGCCCATAAAGGTTCGCTCTTTGAAATCGGAAATAAGGAAATCAGAATGATTTCCGTTGACGGCCGCCGTTTGGCTGTCCGCAAAGAACCGATTGAATCCGAAACCGAAAAGAGTTTTATTGTACCGGGTAAAAGCCTTACCGAAGTCTTAAAGCTTTTAAAAGACGATGAAACGCCCGTGAAGATGATAATAGGCGACCGACATATCATATTCAAAATTGACGAGTATAATATCCTTACCCGCCTTATTGACGGCGAATTCATGAACTACAAAGCCGCCATTCCGAAAGCATTTTCAACCGAGTTAAAAGTCAATACAAGAAAATTCATTGATACCATTGACAGAATGTCGCTTTTGGTAACGGAAAAAATCAAAAGTCCAATTCGCTGCAAAGTCGAGGGCAACATGATTAAAACATCATGTTTAACGCCGCTAGGTCAGGCGTATGATGAATTTGAGGTTGAAACAAGCGGTGATGATGTTGAAATCGGTTTGAACAACAAATTTATTTTAGATGCTTTGCGAAATGCGGAAAGTGACGAAGTCAAAATACAGCTGAACGGTCCGCTCAGTCCTTTGACAATTCTCCCTGTCAGCGGTGACAGTTTCATTTTCCTTGTTTTGCCTGTGAGGTTGAAAAATGAAAATTAACAAAACTTATCTCAAACCCGATGAAGAATTTATCCGTCTGGACGCTTTGCTGAAAGCTGAGGGGGCATTTGAAACCGGCGGTCAGGCTAAATTAGCCATTCAAAACGGCGAAGTTAAAGTCAACGGAGAAACCTGTACCATGAGGGGCAAAAAAATGCGTGACGGAGATATTGCGGAATATCAGAGTCAGCTGTATGAGGTACACTCAAATTGATTGTACAGGATTTTTTATGCGAAAACTTTCGCAACCTCCACAATGAAAAAATTGCCTTTTCCAACGGTATAAATGTGCTGTGCGGTGACAATGCTCAGGGTAAAACCAATCTGATTGAAGGATTATGGCTCTTTACGGGCGGAAAGTCATTTAGAGGGGCGAAAGACGGCGAGCTTGTTGCGTTTGAACAGCCCTTTGCAAAACTGACTGCCGCATTTCATGCCCAACAACGGGAACAGCTTATGCAGATTACAATTCAAAACAGCCGCCGCCGCATTGTTCTGAACGATGTTCCGAAACGCTCGGCATCACAGGTTGTCGGTTGTTTCTGTGCCGTTGTTTTCGCTCCGAATCACCTTATGCTGGTCAAAAGCGGACCTGAGGAAAGACGAAGATTCATTGACGCCGCCATTTGCCAGATTCAGCCGCAATATGCCCGTATTTTATCCCAATATCAGCATATTCTCAGCCAACGGAATACCCTTTTGAAAGACATTCCAAACCATAGGGAACTTGAAGATACACTTGAAATATGGAATGAGCGGTTAAGTGCAAGCGGTACGCAGATTATCCGCTACCGCAGGGCTTATATCAAAAAGCTGGCGGAACGGGCAAGCCTTTTTTATGACGGTATTTCAGGCACAAAAGAACAAATGACAACGGAATACCAAACAGCCTGTTGTGACAAGGAAGTCAATACGGCGGCAGATATTCAGGCTGAATTTCTCCAAAAACTGAACGAAGTCAAAAGAAATGATATTCTCGCCGGATTTACAACAAACGGTCCGCACCGTGATGACATAAACATCAAAATCAACGGACATGACGCAAAGAGTTTTGGTTCACAGGGGCAACAGCGTTCCGCCGTTTTGGCTTTAAAACTTGCCGAAGCGGATTTGCTGGGCGAAAGCAAAGGCGAACAGCCGATTATTTTGCTTGACGATGTTTTAAGCGAACTGGATACTGCCAGACAGGACTATTTACTGAATCGTTTGGAGAACAGACAGGTTTTCATAACCTGTTGCGAGTCCGATGTTCTGATTAAGCTGAAAAACCGCAACAGCAAGGTTCTGAAAATAAGCGGCGGTCATATTTTTTCTGAGAGGTAGCCCATGTATTTGCATTTAGGAAAAGACACAGTTGTTTCAACCGAAAATATCATTGGTGTTTTTGACATTGACCGCTGTACCGTATCGGTTCTTGCACGAAATTACCTGACAAAGGCGGAAAAAAGCGGGTGTGTTGTCAATGTTTCCGAAGAACTGCCCCGTTCTTTTGTTGTATGTCGGGAGGCACAAAAAAACACGGTGTACATCAGTCCCCTTTCTCCCGCAACGATTCTGAAACGAATACAATCAGGTTTATCCGGTGCATTTGAGGTGAAATTTTGAAAGGAATGAATACCAATATGACCAAACCGCAATTACCCTGTTGTCCCTTTTGCCGACACAAAATTCATTATTCTGAAGCATTATTTCTGAAAAACGAGGGGGAATATGTTTGCCGTCACTGTCAGAAGGTTTCCAACATTCTGATTGACCGTTCCATATACGGTTTGGCAAGCGGTGTCTGCATTTTAGCCCTGTTAATTTTGGTTTTGTACCTCTTTTTAGGCGACCATGGAAATCCTGTCGGCATATTTCTTGTCCTGTTTCCTTTTGTCGTATTTTACGCCTGTGTCCCCTTTTTCGTCCGCCTTAAATAATCAGGGGCGCTGTCCCCGAACCCCTGCAAGGGCTCTGCTCTTGACCCGCCATGAGGAAAGAAGGAAGAAAAATGTTTAAGCTGCCTGTATGTCCCTATTGTCATGCTGTCAACAGCTACAACGATGTACGAAAATCAACAAAGTTAAAGGTCAAAAGATGTCATCACTGCAACGCCATGTACCGCATTTCATATCTTGCGGGACGCATTATACTTCTGTCGGTTGTCGGTACCCTTTTGATTGCGTTCAATCTCCTGATTTTATATACATCAAAGGTATTGGATTTACGGCTGATGACTATCGTAACTTTTTTGGGTGTCGATTTGGCTGTGGTACTTTTTCCCTTTACGGTTCGATACAAAACCATGAGCCGACAGGAAATCAAAGAATATACGAAACAGCAAAAAAAGAATAAACCTGAATAATTAGGAATTGATTATCGAACAAATCCGATGTTAAAAATAAATGAGTTATGCTGCGAATGGAGGTATTATCTTGGATATAAACGAAAAACAGCAAATAGAACACGATTACGATGCAACCGAAATACAGGTTCTTGAAGGTTTGGAGGCGGTAAGAAAACGCCCCGGTATGTATATCGGTTCAACAGGTTCAAAGGGATTGCACCATCTGGTGTATGAAATTGTTGATAACTCGATTGATGAGGCTCTTGCCGGCTATTGCGATAAGATTGATGTTGTCATACTTCCGAATAATGTCATCATGGTTACGGATAACGGGCGTGGTATTCCTGTCGGTATTCAGCCTAAACTTGGAATACCGGCGGTTACGGTTGTTTTTACCGTTTTACACGCCGGCGGAAAATTCGGCGGTGGCGGTTATAAAGTTTCCGGTGGTCTGCATGGTGTAGGTGCGTCCGTTGTAAACGCCTTGTCCGAATGGGTTGAGGTAACCGTATGCGACGGCGAGAAGATTTATCGTCAACGCTTTGAGCGTGGCAAGGCGGTTTCCGACCTGACGGTTATCGGCGAGGGAAAAGTGCGTGGAACAACCGTCATGTTTAAGGCTGACCCTGAGATTTTCAGGGAAACAACGGTGTATGAATACGAGGTTTTGGAAACAAGATTAAGAGAACAGGCATTTCTGAACGCCGGTATTCATATTGAGCTGCGTGACGAGAGAGATCCCGAAAACATTATCCAAAATAATTTCTGTTATGAGGGCGGCATTTCCAGCTTTGTTGAGTACATACATCAAAAGCGTGGTTTAGAGGTCATTCATGACGATATTATTTATTTCAAGGGGCAATCTGAGGACGGAAATGCGTCCGTTGAAGTTGCAATGCAGTATAACGACAGCTACAACAATTTACTGCTGTCGTTTGCGAACAATATCCATACCGTTGACGGCGGTACGCATGAAGAGGGATTTAAAAGGGCTTTGACCCGTGTTATGAACGACTATGCCCGCAAATTTAACCTGATTAAAGAGAATGACAAGAGTTTGTCGGGCGATGATGTGCGTGAGGGTCTGACGGCGGTTATAAGCGTCAAGCTGGACGAGGCACAGTTTGAGGGACAGACAAAGGCAAAATTGGGCAACACCTATATCCGTACCCTGACCGAAAAGCTGATGAGCGAAAAGCTGGCGGACTATTTGGAGGAAAATCCCGCTACCGCACGCACGATTTTTGATAAGGCACTTATGGCGGCAAAGGCAAGAGATGCCGCCCGTAAAGCAAGGGATTTGGCACGGAGAAAGACCGTTATGGAAGGTGCGGGACTTCCCGGTAAGCTGGCGGACTGTCAGTCGAGAGACCCCGAAATAACGGAAATCTTTATTGTAGAGGGTGACTCTGCGGGCGGTTCGGCAAAAGGCGGTCGTGACAGACGCTTTCAGGCGATTCTGCCTTTGTGGGGTAAAATGCTTAATGTTGAGAAAGCCCGTCTGGACAGGGTTTACGGAAACGATAAACTTATGCCCGTAATTACGGCTTTGGGGTGCGGTATCGGCGAAGAATGTGATTTGACGAAACTGCGTTACGGAAAGATTATTTTAATGGCTGATGCCGATGTTGACGGTTCTCATATCCGCACATTACTCTTGACATTTTTCTTCCGTTTCATGCGTCCTCTGCTTGAAGAAGGCCATGTTTATATTGCACAGCCGCCGCTTTACCGTCTGACCAAAAATAAAGAGCATCATTATGCCTATACGGACGAAGAAAGAGATGAACTTTTGGCGGAATTGGGCGGCAAGGTTGAAATTCAGCGTTACAAAGGTCTTGGTGAAATGGACCCGCACCAACTTTGGGAAACAACAATGAACCCCGAAATACGCACAATGCGGCGTGTTGAAATGGAAGATGCGGCGGCAGCCGATGAAATCTTTACCATTCTCATGGGCGATAAGGTTGAACCACGCCGTGACTTTATTACGAAAAATGCAAAGTATGTACAAAATTTGGATATTTAATTATGGGAGATATTATGGACGATAATGACAGTAAAAACGATACCCGGAATATAAAAACGGACGATACGCAAAAAATCAATGAGATTTTGAGCGACCTTGAAGCCGCCGAAAATGAAAGTGCGGAAAATGAGCTTGTTGAGGACGATGATGCGGCAGACTATGAAACGCCCGCAACGGGCATACGCATTTCCTATGTTCTGACGGCTGATGAGGCGTATAAATGCCTGTATCACAGCGATATGTACAAGACAAAGGGCGGACGGGCTGTCTTTCAATCCGTCATACTGATTGTTGCCGCCGTAGCCTTTTTTATATCGGCTCTTTTCGGTGACGGCAACTATAAGGGCTATAATATATTTTTCTCGGTGATTTGTTTGGCATTGATTGCCGTTATATGGCTTGTGCCGCATTTGCACATGAAAAGCATGGCGAAAATGATTGCGGACGGACAGAAAACGGAGGCGGAAATCTATCCGACACATATAAACATAGGACGGGACGACGGGGCATGGACAATTCCTTTGGACGGCAGCTGTCAGATTATCGAAGCGGAGAATATCATAATGATTTTTACGCCCAAAGGGCAGTTTCCGATTCCAGAAAGGGCAATCGAACCGGAATATCTTTCGGAAATCAAAGCCATTTTGGCGGCGGGAACATATCCGAAAGATGAGGAATAATTTGAAGGAAGTGTTTGTTGTGGTTGTTAAATCTTATATTACGGCACGATATGCCGAAACAGACCAAATGGGAATCGTTCACCATTCCGTTTATCCGATTTGGTTTGAAGTGGGGCGTACGGATTTTATCAAACAGTTAGGCATTACATATTCTCAGCTTGAAAAAGAGGGCGTTATGCTGCCGTTATCGTCTTTAAGCTGTAAATATCTTGCCCCTGTGCATTACGAGGACGAAATTGTTTTGGAAACAAGGGTTGCTCAGGTTTCAGCCGCAAAGATTGAGTTCCGTTTTGTTGTACGGCATAAGGACAACGGTATTGTTGCCGCTGAGGGCATGACGCTTATGGGCATTGTCAGTACGGAAACATTTCGTCCGATTAACCTGAAAAAAGTGCGTCCGCAGCTTTTCGAGCGTTTAAAGGCGGCTTGCTGTGGGACTGAAAACTGTTCGGGAGAGGATTAAAATGTTGTTGGATAGTCAAAATGAAGAACCATTGTTCGAGTTTGAAAATAAAGTTACAATCATGCTGTATTCAAACGCCTACCGTATGTACGACATACGCAAGGGGCGTTCCAACGGCAAAGAATGGAAAGCAAGCGTCTTTTTTGTCATAGGTCTGGCAATGCTTTTCGTTCTGATGACACAGCACTTTGTTTTTTCGAGTGTTCCCGTCTGTACAATCGGTCTGATTGTCTGCCTATATATGATAACCTACTATCTGGTTTTACTGCCTAAAATGGCGGCGTTGCTGGGCGAGCATATTTATAAAAGTTCCCGTTTGATTTCCAAACCCGAAAAAATCAGCATTTACGGCAACGGTTTTGTAAAGCGGAATAATTATGAGAAATCGTGCGGTTATTTCAGTTCCGTATCCGACTGTATTGAAACAGAAAAGAGTTTTGTTCTTTTCGGAGATTTTGACAAGAAAATTTTAGTTATTTCCAAAGCCTGTCTTACAGATGAAATGAAAAGGAATTTGTCGGAATTTTTTGTAAACCTGTTTGTGCGGAAATACAGAAAGGTTAAAGGATAAGATATGCAGAAGACATCTATTTTCGATACAAGCTATTTAATTACAGAGGACGATTATGTTGATTTTGCCCTTGCACAGAGAAAGTTTTTCCGAAAAAGGGACAACCGTATTCTTTTCAAGATTATGGGGATTTTGTTTGTTTGCATTGGCGTGGGGACATATTTGTTTATCGGAGGCAATATTTATCAGAAAATTTGCTGGTGTGCATTGATAGTGATTGGTCTGTATCTGCTGTTTTATTACGATGTCATAGATGTATCGCTGACAATAGCTGAGGCAAAGCGGTTTTATGCCCGTAATCCCAAAAGCATGACGGCAAAGCAGGTTGTTTTGACGGCAGACAGTGTTTCTATCCGTTCCGAAAATTACGAGGGAGATATTCCCATAAATTATATTTATAAAATTGTTGACGGGAAAAATACGATTATTTTTTATTTCGATAAAATCAATTACTGTATTCTTCCGAAAAGAGTATTGTCCGAAGAACAGACGGAGCGTTTTGGAAAGTTTGTTTCGGATTTGCCGGAAAATAAATACAAGAAATTATAAT
>JBJEQG010000118.1:0-2819 GCA_051881635.1 Acutalibacteraceae bacterium | reverse complement strand
TTGCATTTGTGCTTTATGCAACATATACCTACCTCAGTTATTTGAGTATTCACCCCGATATAACCGAACCGGGCATAAGGGATATAATCAACTCATTATCTTTGCTCTTTACACCGCAGTCATTTGCTTTGCCGTTGACAAATGATGTCATTCAAAAAGCTTTGACCATGCAGATAACAGACTTATGGTGGGTATATGCGTTGAGTGCCGCCGTGGTTTTCATAGCAGCAACATCAAGCAATAAAAATGATTTTCGTGGAATGGAACACGGATCGTCAGAATGGGCGGATAAATATGATCTGAAACAGTTTACCGACAATACCGGTATTCCCTGCGGTGATAATTTTTATGTTACAGTCAATAATCCGAAACACAAATACTATTCCAGTCATAACTTGAATGAAATCGTTATCGGCGGTTCAGGTGCAGGTAAATCTTTCAGAAAGATAAAACCCGATATTATGCAGATGACAGGTTCGTATGTGGTAACTGACCCGTCAGGCGAACTGTACAGAGATTGTGCAAAGATACTTAGGAAAAACGGCTATAAAGTGCGTGTCTTAAATTTGGTCAATATCAGTCTTTCCAATGCTTATAACCCGTTTAAATACATGACAGAGGAACAGGATGTGCTGAATATTGCAGACCTCTTTATGAAAAATTCAGCCGGAGAGGGCGAAAAAGAAGATTTTTGGTCAGGTGCGGCACAGGATATGCTTGTTATGATTATGCTTTATCTGTTCAAAACGAAGGGCGAAATCAAGTCGTTTGGACGGGTTATCCGCCTTGTCAATTCTATCCAATATGCCAACGGCAAAATAGATCCGTTGTGTGAGTTAGCTCGCTGTATGGAAAAGCACAAAGCAATTCCCGGAAACGAATATGATGCCGTTACGGTGAATTGGAATTCCATGCTCGGCACACCGCAGGAAACGCTCGGAAGTATCGCAAAAACACTTTCAACACGCTTACGCCTATGGGCGGTTGAAGATGTGGATATGCTCACGGGCGAGGACGAAATGGATTTTGATGATATTGGTGTAAACAAAACCGCCATTTTCCTTATTATCCCTGCGGCTCGGCAAACCTACAAAGCGGTTGCAAACATCTTCTATTCTCAGCTTTTTGAGCGATTGATGTATGTTGCAAGCGAGAAATACAATAACCGTCTGCCTCTCCTTGTATCATGCGAACTTGATGAATTTGCGAATATCGGGCGTATTCCAAATTTTTCTGAAACATTGGCGGTTGTCCGTAAATACAATATTCGTTTGTGTATTGTTCTCCAAGGTTTATCTCAGCTCAAAGCCATTTATGAAAAAACATGGGAAAGCATAATCGGCAACTGTTCAATCTTTACTTTTTTGGGTACAAATGACCAAGACAGTAAAGAATATGTTTCTAAAAAACTCGGTAAAACAACCGTTAGAACCGACACAAAAAGCTATAACCGAGGTAATCAGGGCGGCGGTTCGGACAACGAAAGTTATGCCGGGCGTGACCTGCTTATGCCGGAAGAAATTTCAAAAGCCTTAAAGAAAGGCAAAAACGGTAAATGTATAGTGTTTGTTGATGAGTTTAATCCGTTTTTTCTCGACAAGTTTAACACACTGCAACATAAGCTTATTGGAGAAGTCGGCAGTTCATTTCCAAAGGACGCTCAAAATAATTCGGATATAACCGTTGATTATGCACACGCCAAAGAGGAAAAAAAGAAACGGTACGAGGAACAGCAAAAACAGGCACATCAACTTTCTGCGGCTCTTGCAAATGGCGATTACAATACTGAACCGCAAAGATCCAACGAAGAAATACTTACGGAGATATTCCATAAATCTGACGAGCAACTGATAACATATAACGGCGATGTTATTGAACCCGATGAAGATGAAGAAGATGACGGTGTTCCACTTGCTGATTGGTAATGAAAGGAGAAATTAAAAATGGGTGAAATGTCAGAAGAATTGGTCAATGAAATGAAGCAAAAAGCTCAAAACATACAGCAGACCGTAAAACTTGCACAGGATATTTATGCCTACTTCAAAAAAGATCCTGATACCCAAAGTATCAGGGATATACTCGACAAAGATATGCAGGGATTTAGCTTTACGGGTCAATACACAGACCTTTGCTATTTTCAGCAAACCGACCGTATG
This sequence comes from Acutalibacteraceae bacterium, assembly GCA_051881635.1. Classification (GTDB taxonomy): domain Bacteria; phylum Bacillota; class Clostridia; order Oscillospirales; family Acutalibacteraceae; genus JBJEQG01. Next base: position 663 of record JBJEQG010000118.1, on the reverse strand, counting down.
CCTTTGTCGGCGATTGCCAATATTCAAGACCCACAGCTTAAAAAAGCAGTTATAGAGAATTTTGACGCAGCCATTGAACAAAAACTTGCAAAAATCCAAGACGGAAACCTCCTGTTGACAAAAGAGGGCAAAAAACTGATTGATACGCCTGACTTTCAAGAAGCGGCACAGGCACATCAAATACAGGCATACAATCAGAACATGGAAAAAGTCCTTAATGCAGGACTGAAAAACGGCGAAATTCAAATGGGTGCTGCCCTGACGGGTGATTACATGAATGATTTTACATTCTACTCCCATGCCGATCAGCTTGACCTTAATACAATTCTCTCACACCCCAATCGGGAATTATCCGCTAAAATTTTAGGAAATATCAAAGGTTGGGCGGACAGCGGTTTGGTGTCTGTTGACACAAAAACAGGAATTGCGACTATAACTGAGGCAGGCAAAAAAATACTTGCCAACCCGGAATTTCAATCCCTTGTGAAACCTGTGGCAAATAAGGCAATCACTTCTCTTGCCACAGGTGCGGTAGGTGTGGCGTCGGCAGGTACGGGTACTATTATTGTTGCCACCGCAAAAGTTCTTGGCAAGGCTGCACAACTTACCAAAACGGCGGTTCAAACTACAAGTAGATAAAAAGGTATGGACAATGTTGTCCAA
>JBJEQG010000117.1:0-2829 GCA_051881635.1 Acutalibacteraceae bacterium | reverse complement strand
AAGGCTTGACCTAAATTTTAATTATGAAATATAAAATAACCGCTCCTGTCAGCACTTTTAAAGTGTATAACGGGAGCGGTTAAATTTATGGAAGTATTCGGATATTATTTAATGATACGAACACGAACAACCTCGGCGAGAGAAGAAATGGAATCAGCATCAACTTCACCTGTGATGTCGAGAATTGTATAAGCATAATCTTTTCGGGATTTGCTTTGCATATTTTCGATGTTTGCACCGCAAGCCGAAATCTTTGAACTAACCTCAGAAATAACATTCGGAACATTCTTGTGGATAACGCAAACACGAGCGTCGCCAACTCTTGGCATGGAAACGGCAGGAAGATTAACGGAATTTTTGATATTGCCGTTCTCCAAATAGTCGCTGATTTCCAAAGCTGCCATTCTTGCACAGTTATCCTCAGACTCAGGTGTCGACGCACCGAGATGCGGTGTGATGATAACGCCGTCAACGCCAATCAATGCGTCATCAGCAAAGTCTGTAACATAAGCTGCAACTTTACCGTCTGCCAATGCCTTAACAACATCATCAGCAACCGCCAAATCGCCACGAGAGAAGTTCATAATACGAACATTGTCTTTCATCTTGGCAATATTTGCGGCGGAAATAATACCCTTTGTGTCAGGTGTGAGCGGTACATGAACGGTAATATAATCAGAAGCGGCAAAAACTTCATCAAGATTTACAACATGTTTAACAGCACTTGACAGGGACAATGCACCGTCAACGGACAGGAACGGGTCATAGCCGACAACATTCATGCCCAAAGCAACGGCGGCGTTGGCAACCAAAGCACCAATCGCACCCAAACCGATAACACCCAAAGTTTTACCTTGAATTTCAGGACCAACAAACTGGCTCTTGCCCTTTTCAACCATTTTGGCTGTGGCATCACCGTTGCCTTTAAGTGTCTTTACCCACTCGATACCCTGTACAATCTTACGGGAGCTGAGGAGAATTGCTGTCAAAACCAATTCCTTAACAGCGTTAGCGTTTGCTCCGGGTGTGTTGAAAACAACAATACCCTTTTCCGAGCAAACATCAAGCGGAATATTATTGACACCTGCACCTGCTCTAGCAATCGCCAAAAGGCTTTCGGGCATGGTCATATCGTGCATGGAGGCGGAACGAACCAAAACGGCATCGGGATTTTCCACTGTGTCGCTTACGGCGTAATCCGCACCCAACAGGCTCAAACCTGCTTTTGAAATTTTGTTCAATGTCAGAACATTATACATGATATTTCATTCCTTATCAAATAAATTTAATCAGATGTTGCGAGCCTCAAAGTCCTTCATAAAGGCAACAAGCTTTTCAACACCCTCAATAGGCATTGCATTATAAATAGATGCACGCATACCACCAACAGAACGGTGACCTTTAATATTAACAAAGCCGTTGGCTGTGGCTTCCTTAACAAAAGCGGCGTCAAGTTCTTCACTGCCTGTGATAAACGGAACATTCATCAAAGATCTGTCCTCCGGAACAACCGTACCCTTAAAGAGTTGAGAATTGTCAAGGAAGTTATAGAGAATACCGGCTTTTTTCTCGTTAATCTTCTTCATGTTTTCAAGACCGCCGATGTCGTTCTTAATCCACTCCAAAACCAACTTAGCAACATAAATTGTCCAGCACGGCGGTGTATTGAACATAGAACCGTTGTCGGCGTGTGTCTGGAAGTTCAGCATAGTTGGTGTAATATCCATAGCATGACCAATCAAATCCTCACGGATAATGCAGACGGTCAAACCTGCGGGAGCCATATTCTTCTGAGCACCGGCATAAAGCATACCAAACTTGGAAACATCAATCGGTGCGGAAAGAATACATGACGAAATATCGGCAACCAGCGGAACATCACCTGTATCGGGCAGTTCATGATAAACAGTACCATAAATGGTGTTGTTCATGCAGATATAGAAATAGTCAGCGTCCTTTGTAAAGGTTGCGGGGTCGAGCTTCGGAATATAAGAGAATGTCTTATCCTTAGAGGACGCAACAACATTCGCCTCACCGTAACGAGCCGCCTCTTTATATGCCTTTGTTGCCCATTGACCTGTCAGAACATAGTCAGCCTTATGGCTCTTTGTCATAAGGTTCATAGGGATTGCCGCAAACTGTGTGGACGCACCGCCTTGAAGGAACAATACTTTATAATTGTTCGGGATATTCATAACTTCACGCAAAAGTGCCTCTGCGGTATCAATAATTCCCTGAAAAGTCTTTGAACGGTGGGACATCTCCATTACAGACTGACCACTGCCCTCATAGTCAAGCATTTCTGCTGCTGCTTTTTTGAGTACAGACTCCGGCAACATAGACGGACCTGCGGAAAAATTATACACTCTGCTCATAAAAAACTTGCCTCCATTATAAATTATGCGGAATACTACCGCATAAGATAAATTTATGTAACATTTTTATTATAGTGCTAATTGCTAAATATGTCAATTTGTTTTTTAAAAAATTGTGTGTACTTTATCGAAACTTTGATATTTTTGGTTATATTGTACAAATTAAAGTCGGATAATTTTGCCAAACGAAACTTCGTATTTCCCCTCCGTATAATTTATGCGTCAGCGTGTCATAATAACAAAACATTTTGAAAAAATAAAAAATCCATGAGAAACTTCTTTCTCATGGATTTTGGTGGGAACAATAGGGCTCGAACCTATGACCCTCTGCTTGTAAGGCAGATGCTCTCCCAGCTGAGCTATGCTCCCATACTAACAGGCAATTCCATTTGGTGGTATTGGTGCGGGTAACAGGACTTGAACCTGCACCTCCTTGCGAAGACTAGCACCTGAA
>JBJEQG010000116.1:0-2842 GCA_051881635.1 Acutalibacteraceae bacterium | reverse complement strand
CAAAGTCCCCAACATTCAGTTATTTAAAAGTTTTTTCAAATACCGCCCCGTATGGGACTGCGGACAGGCGGCAATTTCTTCGGGTGTTCCCTGTGCCACAATAGTGCCGCCGCCATTACCGCCCTCAGGTCCAAGGTCAATGACATGGTCGGCAACCTTAATCATATCCATGTTATGCTCGATAACCAAAACGGTGTTTCCGCTCTCCGTCAACTTTTGCAAAACACCAATCAGACAATGAACATCGGCAGTATGCAAGCCCGTTGTCGGTTCGTCCAAAATATAAATCGTTCTGCCTGTTGAGCGTTTTGCAAGCTCCGTTGCCAACTTGACCCTCTGAGCTTCACCGCCCGACAATGTTGTTGCCGACTGTCCGAGTTTGATATAGCCTAAACCGACTTCTTTCAGGGTTTCAAGTTTACGGCTGATTTTCGGCACATTCTCAAAGAACACGCACCCCTCATCAACCGTCATCTCCAAAACATCATAAATTGACTTGCCCTTATATTTAACCTCCAAAGTTTCATGGTTGTAGCGTCTGCCCCGACAAACATCGCACGGTACATAGACATCAGGCAAAAAGTGCATTTCGATTTTGACAATGCCGTCACCCTGACACGCCTCACACCGTCCGCCTTTGACATTGAATGAAAAACGCCCTGCGGTATAGCCATGCATTTTTGCCTCCTGTGTCGTGGCAAAAAGTTCTCTTATATCACCAAACACGCCTGTATAAGTCGCCGGATTGGAACGGGGTGTCCGTCCAATCGGTGATTGGTCAATATCAATAACCTTATCCAAATTTTCAACGCCGAGAATTTCCTTACAGTTATTCGGTTTAAACCTTGCACCGTTCAATTCATGTGCCAAATATTTATACAGTACATCATTGACAAGCGAGGATTTACCTGAACCCGAAACACCTGTGACACAAATCAGCTTGCCTAACGGAAATTTGACTGTCAGATTTTTGAGGTTGTTTTGTTTTGCCCCTTTAACCGTCAGCGTTAAACCGTTACCCTTGCGGCGTTCAGTCGGAACTTCAATTTTTCTCAAACCGCTGAGATATTGTCCCGTAATAGAGTGTTCACACTTTTCTATATCTTCCACCGTACCCGCACAAATCAATTCACCGCCATGTACGCCCGCTTTCGGTCCGATGTCCACTATATAATCCGCCGCCCGCATGGTATCTTCATCATGTTCCACGACAAGAACGGTATTTCCCAAATCACGCAGATTTTTCAGCGTGGCAATCAGTTTGTCGTTATCCCTTTGGTGCAGTCCGATACTCGGTTCGTCCAAAATATAGACCACGCCCATGAGTGACGAACCGATTTGCGTTGCCAAACGGATACGCTGACTTTCACCGCCCGACAGTGTTCCAGATGAACGGGACAGCGTGAGATAATCCAAACCGACACTTTTCAGAAAACACAAACGGGAACGGATTTCTTTGATAATCGTTTCCGCAATCTTTTGGTTTTTCTCGCTCATTTCCACATTGTCGATAAAGTCAACCGCACTATCAACAGACATATCGCAAAACGCACTGATGTTAATGCCACCGACAGTAACCGCAAGACTTTCGGGAGAAAGCCTTTTTCCTTTGCAGACATCACACGGCACTTCACTCATATAGGATTCGATTTCCTCTTTAACCCATGTACTCTGTGTATCCCGAAACCGTCTTTCCAGATTATTTATAATGCCCTCAAATTCTTTGAGATAAGTACCCGTTCCGTATTCTCCCTGACGGTGCAGTGTAAGCTGACGGCCGTTTGTGCCGTACAGAATGGCGTTTAATGTTTCTTCGGGCAAATCCTTAATCGGTGTGTCCAAAGAGAAATTATATTCCCTTGCCAAAGCGTCAAAATACATTGCGGCAATCGTACTGCTTTCCATTGTCCAACCACCGCCTTTAATACCGCCCTGAGCAATAGACTTGTTTTCATCGGGAATAATCTTTGCGGGGTCGATTTTCATAAAGATACCCAAACCCATACACGCTTTACACGCACCGGCAGGATTGTTGAACGAAAACATACGGGGCGATAATTCTTCAATACTGACACCATGTTCAGGACACGCAAAATTCTGTGAAAACAGAATATCCTCCCCGTTCATTACGCTTACAATAATCAATCCGTTAGACAGCTTTGAAGCGGTTTCGACCGAGTCCGAAAGACGGGAGCGAATATCCTCTCTGACAACAAGTCGGTCAATAACAACCTCGATGTTGTGTTTTTTATTTTTCTCAAGCTTGATTGTTTCGGACAAATCGTAAATAATACCGTCCACACGCACACGCACAAAACCGCTCTTGACGAATCCCTCCAAAACTTTTGTATGTTCACCCTTTTTGCCACGAACAATCGGTGAGAGAATTTGTATTTTCGTCCCCTCAGGCAACGACAAAATACGGTCAACAATCTGGTCAACGCTTTGCCTTGCGATTTCCCGTCCACAAACGGGACAATGCGGTATGCCTGTTCGGGCATAAAGCAAACGCAGATAGTCATATATTTCCGTCACCGTACCAACCGTTGAGCGTGGATTTTTCGAGGTTGTTTTTTGGTCAATGGATATAGCCGGCGAAAGTCCGTCTATGCTGTCCACATCAGGTTTTCTCATTTGCCCCAAAAACATACGGGCATACGATGAAAGCGACTCCACATAACGGCGTTGTCCTTCGGCATAGATTGTATCAAAAGCCAACGATGACTTACCCGAACCTGATAAACCCGTAATAACCGTAAACTTTTCTCTCGGAATTTCAACATCTATATTCTTTAAATTATGTTCTCTCGCACCCTTAACGACAATTTTTTTAAACGACACT
>JBJEQG010000115.1:0-2843 GCA_051881635.1 Acutalibacteraceae bacterium | reverse complement strand
ATAACTGTACAGAAGTCATCGGCTTGTATTTTTTGAAATACAGGCGGTTTCGGCAAATGCCGTGGGAGAACCTCATTCCCGTTGAGTTTATTAAACTTGATGTGTTTCTATTATATAGGAAGTTTTCGGAAAAATCAAGTGCGAACTTTTGCGGTTTCCTCTGTTTTGCGGTGGGCAAAGGCTTTTTCCGTTTCGGAAATAAGCAAAGGCATAAGCGACAAAATAAGCACAATAAGCCATTGAACAGAGGAAAGCGGTGTTGTTTTGAATACTGAGGAACAGAAAGGCAATGAAATAACGGCAATTTGCATACTTGCCCCAATAAAAAATGCCCCAATAAGTTTCATGTTTCCAAACAGCTTTGTGCTGAATATTGATTTTTCGCTGCGGATATTAAATGAATGAACCAACTGTGAAAGACTCAAAACGGCAAAGGTCATTGTACGCCCTACAATGGGAACGGTGTTTCCGTCAAAGAATACACGCCCTATTGTAAATGCCAAAAATGCCAAAGCACCGATGAAACAGCCCTCTATAATGATGTTGCTCCAAAGACCGCCCGAAAACATACCCTTTTTACTGTTGTTGGGCGGACGCTCCATAATATCCTCGGCTGTGGGTTCTGTACCTAACGCCAAAGCGGGCAGAGAGTCTGTTACAAGATTTACCCACAAAAGCTGAATAGCCAAAAGCGGTGAAGGCAATCGGAGTAAAAATGCAATAAGTACCGTCAGGATTTCGCCAATATTGCTTGAAAGCAAAAAGTGAATACATTTTTTTATGTTTTCAAAAATTCCCCGTCCCTGTTCAACGGCGTCAACGATTGTGGCAAAATTATCGTCCGTCAAAATCATATCGGCGGCACTTTTTGCAACATCAGTTCCCGTAATGCCCATTGCACAGCCAATATCGGCGGCTTTGAGTGCGGGAGCGTCATTAACACCGTCACCTGTCATCGCAACAATGCAGTCACGGGAACGAAATGCTTTGACGATACGCACTTTGTGTTCGGGAGAAACACGGGCAAACACTGTATAATTGAAGATTTGTTTTTCAAGGGTTTCCTGCGGTGTGCGGTCTAATTCCGCTCCCGTCATAATTTTATCTTTTCCGGATAGAATACCCAATTCAGCTGCAATAGCACGGGCGGTGGCTGCATGGTCACCCGTAATCATGACTGTGCGTATGCCCGCTTTACGGCATCTTGCAACGGCAGATTTTGCCTCCTCACGAGGGGGATCAATCATTCCGATAAAACCGATAAAAGTAAGTTTGCTTTCGGCATCTTCAACCGTTTTGGGTACGGTGTCACAGTCTTTATAGGCAACGGCAATTATACGCATGGCACGAGATGCCATTTGTTCACATACGGTATTGAGCGTCTGACGGCGTTGGGTGTTTAAGTTTTCAAAGCCCGTATGTGTTTTTTCGGAAGAGCAAAGCGGTAAAAGAATGTCGGCAGCTCCCTTTGAAATGATACGGTATCCGCCTGTTTTCAGTCTGTGGACGGTTGTCATGCGTTTACGGGCAGAGTCAAAAGGAAATTCCCGTGTTTTTGGAAAATCGCAGTCCAAATGATTTTTGATTTGTCCTGCTTTTGCGGCGGCAAGAACGATTGCGTTTTCGGTCGGTTCGCCATGAACCTGATAGTTTCCGTTTTCGGTTGTCAGCGTACTGTTGGAGCATAAAGCTCCAAGCGAAAGTACAAAAGCACCTTCGGGAGTATTTTGGGGAACAGAACCGTTAGCTGTTGTAATGTTTGTAACGGTCATACGGTTTTGAGTCAGTGTGCCGGTTTTGTCGGAACATATAACATTTGCACTGCCAAGTGTTTCAACGGCAGGAAGATGTCGCACAATCGCCCGGTGCAGTGCCATTTTGCGAACGCCCAACGCCAAAACAATCGTAACAATGGCGGGCAGACCTTCGGGAATGGCGGCAACCGCAAGACTGATTGCAATCATAAACATTTCCAGAGCGGGAATTTTTTGCATAAGTCCCAAAAGGAAAATAAGGATACAAATAATAATGGCTGCCAAACCGAGAATTTTTCCCGTTTTTGCCAAACTTTTTTGCAGCGGAGTTTTGGGTGTTTCCTCTTCGCTAATCATATTGGCGATTTTGCCAACCTGAGTGTTCATGCCTGTGGCAGTGACAACAGCCGTACCATGTCCAAGTGTGATAAAAGCGGAGGAAAAAAGCATATTGTGCATATCACCGAGCGGCGTTTCGGCAGAGCAAATAAAATTTGCGTCCTTGTCGGCGGCAAGAGTTTCACCTGTTAAGGAGGCCTCCTCGGCTTTAAGCGAAAAAGCTTCAATCAATCGGGCATCGGCACAAAGCATATCACCTGTTTCAACCCTGATAATATCACCGACAACAAGATTTTCCGAAAGAATTTTTTGTTCCTGTCCGTCACGAATAACGGTGGTATGCGGAGCGGAGAGTTTTTTAAGAGCGTCTATTGCCTTTTCGGCTTTGTTTTCCTGAATAACGCCGATAATGGCATTGAGAATGACGATAACCAAAATCATAACAGGGTCAACGAAATCCCCGTTTTCGTCCATAATGGCAGTAAAAAAAGAAATAGCGGCGGTAATCAGAAGAATAAGAACCATAAAATCTGAGAATTGGGCGATAAATTTAGAAATCAATCCTTTTTTCTTTTTTTCGTACAGCTTATTGGCACCGTATTTTTGCAATCTGTGCTTTGCCTCACTGCTGCTTAAACCGTTACGGATATTTGTTTGCAATTCCTTAACGGTTTGGGCGGCGGTTTTTGTATGAAAATTCAAGCGGTTTTCCTCCCTCCACAGACAGCTCTTATTCATGTATATTACAAT
>JBJEQG010000114.1:0-2879 GCA_051881635.1 Acutalibacteraceae bacterium | reverse complement strand
AGAATTTCCATGCCCTATCAATTATGTGAAAAGGTCAGAAACCTTGAACCTTATGAACCGATTTCGGGTGAATATAAAATTCGGTTAGACGCCAACGAGTCCTATTATTCAATGCCACAGGAATTGTTGGACGAGATGAAAGATATTATCCAGCAGATAAATTTTAACCGTTATCCCGACCCGTATGCCGTTCAGCTTGTCAAAACTTTTGCGGACTTTTATGACCTTGACCCGAACTGTGTTACGGCAGGCAACGGTTCTGATGAATTGATTTCCGTTATCATGACCAATCTGTTGCAGAAAGGCAGTAAGGTTATGACGATTGAACCGGATTTTTCGATGTATCGTTTTTATGCAACTTTGTGTGAGAATGAAGTTATATCTGCTCCAAAGGACGAAAACCTGAATATCAATGTTGACGAGGTTATTCGTTTTGCAAACGAAAATCAAGCGGATATGATTATTTTTTCAAACCCATGCAACCCGACAGGGCAAGGTGTGCCGTATGACGATGTTCGCCGTTTGGTTGAGGGTGTTTCCGCTTTGGTTGTTTTGGACGAGGCATATATGGACTTTTGGGACGAACCGTTCCTCAAAAATGCCGCCGCTTATGATAACCTTATTGTTTTGAAAACAGCGTCCAAATGTGTGGGCAGTGCTGCCATTCGTTTGGGTTTTGCCGTAGCAAATCAAACGATTACAAACGCCATTCGTGCCGTCAAAGCCCCTTATAATGTCAACACTGTTTCCCAAAACATTGGTACTTGTATTTTCTCGCACAAAGAGCTTTTAAAATCACGCCGTTTGGAGATTATTGCCTCCAAAGACAGATTGTATGCCGATATAAAGGCATTGGCGGAAAAATATAACGCTCCCATGAAAATTTTTGAAAGCTGTACCAATTTTGTATATATCCAAACCGATTTGGCAAAATCTATTTTTGATTTCATGCTTTCAAACAGTATTGCCATTCGCTGTTTTGGCAGTACAGCTTTAAGAATTACGGCAGGAAGTTCTGATGAAAATGCCGAATTTCTTTCAATACTTGAAAAGTATTTTCAAAACTGAATACAAAAAATGTAACATTTTTGCAATATTTCAAGATTTTATTTACAAACGCCCCCAGATTTTGCTATACTGTACTTACGGAATATAAAAATTCCGCAAGGGAGGAATAAATCATGAGAACAGGTACAGTCACCCGAAACACCAAAGAAACCTCAATTTCAATAACCGTTGATTTGGACGGCGGTGCAGTCAGCATAGATACAGGCATTGGATTTTTCGACCATATGCTGACAGCGTTTGCCGTACATGGCGGTTTTGGTTTGACGGTCAAAGCTGTTGGGGATCTCCATGTCGATTGCCACCATACCATAGAAGATACAGGCATTGTGTTAGGCAAAGCGTTTGATATGGCATTGGGAGATAAAGCGGGGATTGCCCGTTTTGGTTCGTTTTATGTGCCAATGGACGAGGCTTTGGCATTTTGCTCTTTGGACATCAGCGGCCGTCCTTTTCTCGTATTTGATGCCGTATTCCCTGAGGAACGCATGGGCGGTTATGATTCCTGCATGACAGAGGAATTTATGCGGGCATTTGCCTATAATTGCGGTGTCACACTGCATATTAGTTCCTGTTATGGCAAGAATACACACCATATCACAGAGGCAATTTATAAAGCTGTGGCTCATGCCATGCGTTTAGCGGTGGCAACAAACGGCACAAATCAGCCACTGTCCACCAAAGGTGTGCTTTAATCTCTTTGAAATAAAGAAAGGAAGATGTAGAAATGTTAGTATTTCCTGCTATTGATATAAAAGACGCAACCTGTGTCCGCTTGTACAGAGGTGACTATTCCACAGCACATAAGGTTGCCGATGACCCGATTGCAACCGCAAAGTCATTTGAGGCGGCGGGTGCAAAGTATCTGCACATGGTTGATTTGGACGGTGCAAAGGACGGTCAGCGTATTAACGCCGAAACAATTTTGTCTGTTCGGAAGAATTGCGATTTGTTTATGGAACTCGGTGGCGGTATCCGCAATATGGAGTCGGTTGAATTTTATCTAGAAAATGGCATTGACCGTGTTATTTTAGGCTCAGCGGCGGTTAAGAACCCCGATTTTGTCAAAGAGGCGGTTTCCAAATATGCGTCCCGTATTGCAGTCAGCATTGACGCTCTTAATGGCATGGTATCGGCAGAGGGGTGGACAGATACCTCAGAGGTTGATTTTATCGAACTTGCCAAGCGTATGGAGCAAATCGGCGTGTCATATATTATCTTTACGGACATCAGTAAAGACGGTATGCTTTCAGGACCGAATTTGACCATGCTGGACGAATTGAAATCCTCCGTTTCATGCAATATCATTGCCTCAGGCGGTGTTGCCAATCTGAAAGATATTATCAATCTGACGGATTTGGATATTTACGGAGCAATTTGCGGCAAGTCCATTTACAGTGGTACATTGGATTTGGCAAAAGCGATTGCCGTAGCTCATGCGGCGAAACATAAGGGCAAAGGAGCAGAACTGTAATGTCAGAAAACAAGTTTGACTTTATCGAAGATTATTTTCAAAAAGCGGAACTTTTGCCTGCGGTTGTACAGGAAAAATCAACAGGACAGGTGCTTATGCTTGCCTATATGAACCGAGAGTCCATGAGAAAGACCTTTGAAACGGGTTATACATGGTTTTTCAGTCGTTCACGCCAGGAACTTTGGAATAAAGGAGCAACCTCAGGACATCTCCAAAAGGTTGTTGATATTTTAGGCGATTGCGATACCGACACATTGTTGGTTATTGTTGAACAGACGGGACCAGCTTGTCATACAGGCAGTCATTCCTGTTTCTTTAATGAACTGTGGAAAGAATATCA
>JBJEQG010000113.1:0-2889 GCA_051881635.1 Acutalibacteraceae bacterium | reverse complement strand
AAAGAAAAATATGTTTGAAATTGTTGCCGCACACGGTATTCCTTATGCCGCAACCGCAAGTATCGGATACCTGAATGATTTTATGCGTAAAGTGGAAAAGGCATCGAAAATCAAAGGCACAAAGTATATTCATATTATTGCACCATGTCCGACAGGTTGGGGTATTCCAACAGATGAAACGGTAAATATTGCAAAAGAAGTTGTTGACTGTGGACTTTGGTATCTTGCGGAATATGAAAACGGTGAGTTTACACTCAACCATAAACCAAAAGAGTTTACTGATGTTGCAGACTATTTGAAAAAACAAAGTCGCTTTAAGCATCTGACCGATGAAGATATAGAAACAATCGAGCATTCCCGTGACCAAAAATGGGATACGATTATTAAGAATTTCAAAATCAATTAGGAGGATTTTATTATGAGCAGAGATATTACAAGTAAGTATTGGGACGAGGAATTGGAAACACTTCCGAGAGAGGAATTGGAAAAACGCCAGCTTGAAGATTTAAAGGAAATCGTGCAGTTCGCATACGACCACGCACCTTACTATAAAAGGTCTTTTGACGAGGCAGGCGTTAAACCGTCAGACATCAAAACATTAAAGGATATTCAGAAGTTTCCGTTTATCAACAAGAAAACACAGCGTGATACACAGGGTGTCGGTTCTTTTCTTGGCGAGCTTGCCGCTGTGCCGGAAGAAGATGTTGTATTTATTTCCACATCGTCGGGTTCAACGGGTGTGCCGACAATGAGTCCGTTTACAAAAAAGGATTTTGATGAATTTCAGGAAACGGAAAGCCGTTGGTTTTGGCAAATCGGTATGCGTCCGAATGACCGCTATGTTCATGCTTTGAACTTTTCGCTTTATGTTGGCGGTCCTGATGTTATTGGAGCTCAGAATCTCGGTGCTCTCTGCATTTGGGGCGGTACATTGCCCAGTGAGCGTTTGCTGTTTGTTTTGAAAACCTATCAGCCGACCATTATTTGGACAAGCCCGTCCTATGCATGGCAGTTGGGTGAAAAGGCACTAAAAAGCGGTATTGACCCTAAAAAGGATTTGAATATCAAAAAAATCATTGTTGCCGGAGAATTGGGCGGCTCTATTGATGCAACCAGAAAGGCGATTGAGGATCTTTGGGGTGCTGAGGTTTATGACTTCTATGGTTTGTCCGATATTTTCGGTGCTTGTGCCGCAATGTGTGAGGCAAAAGACGGTTTGCATATCGCCGAAAACCATATTCTTGTTGAAACGGTTGATATTCACACCGGTGAAGTGCTTGAACCCGGTCAGGTTGGCGAGCTTGTGTTTACAACTTTGCGTAAACACGCAAGACCGCTCATTCGTTTCCGTACAGGTGATATTGGTTGGATTGATAACACGCCATGCTCTTGCGGCAGAACACATGGCAGAATCCATATCAGCGGCCGTAAGGACGATATGTTCATTGTTTCCGCTGTTAATGTATTCCCGAGCGATATAGAAGCGGTTATCCGTGAATTGTCGGGAATTACGGGCGAATATCTTATTCGTGTATTTGAGAAGGACTTTACTTGCAAGTATTCAGTAGAAATCGAGAAAAATTCCGATAATCCGAAAACTGATGAGGAAGTTGCTGCTCAGGTTTCCGCAGCACTCAAAGCAAGAATCGGTGTAAAGCCATATAATGTTGTTGTTCACCCTGACGGTGGTCTTGACACCCGTTCCGAGCATAAGTCAAGACGCATTATTGACGAACGCAAGTTGGATTACAGCATTTAATTGGAGGTGTAGAGTATGCCGGAGCTTTCAAAACGAACTGAAACCTTTACGGATTCGGTCATTCGCCGAATGACAAGGGTTTCGCTCAAATACGGTGCGGTCAATTTATCTCAGGGTTTTCCGGACTTTGAACCGCCACAGGAGATATTGAACCGCTTGGCACAGGTAACGAATGAGGATTTCCACCAGTATTCCATTACATGGGGTGCTCAGAATTTTCGGGAAGCACTGGCAGAAAAACAGTCCCGACTTATGGGGCGTAAAATTGACCCTAACGGAGAAATTGTTGTTACCTGTGGAAGTACCGAAGCAATGATGGCAGCTATGATGACGGTTGCCAATCCGGGAGATAAGATTATTGTGTTCTCGCCGTTTTACGAAAATTACGGTGCGGATACAATCTTATCCGGTGCAGAGCCGATTTATGTACCGCTTTATCCGCCGGAGTTTGGATTTAATGCAGATGAATTGGAGGCGGCTTTTAAGCAGCACCCGAAAGCACTGATTCTCTGTAACCCGTCCAATCCATGCGGCAAAGTGTTTACATACGATGAACTGAAACTTATTGCAGACCTTGCCGAAAAATATGATACTTTTGTTATTACCGATGAAGTGTATGAGCATATTGTGTATGAGCCGAACAAGCATATTTATTTTGCGTCATTACCCGGTATGTGGGAGCGAACGATTTCCTGTTCATCATTGTCAAAAACCTACTCCATTACCGGTTGGCGGCTCGGATATATTATTGCACCGCCGCATATTATAGATGTGGCAAAGAAAGTGCATGATTTTCTAACGGTTGGTGCTGCCGCTCCGTTACAGGAGGCGGCTGTAACGGGACTGCGGTTCGGTGAGAACTATTATAAAGGATTGAAAGATAAATATACCGCCAAACGCAATTTGTTCCTCAAAGGTTTAGACGATTTGAAAATTGCCCATACCGTTCCGCAAGGAGCTTATTATGTTTTGTTGGATATTTCCGAATTTGGCTTTGATTCCGACCTTGAATTTTGCGAAACGCTGGCACGAGATGTCGGTGTTGGTGCTGTTCCCGGTTCGAGCTTTTTCCGTGAGCCTGTCAATCATTTAATCCGTATGCATTTTGCAAAACGAGATGAAACATTGAA
>JBJEQG010000112.1:0-2927 GCA_051881635.1 Acutalibacteraceae bacterium | reverse complement strand
TTAAAGTCTTTGTGCTATATGACTGTCCCACAAGTTTTACGGAAATTATTCCGTACCGCCCCAATATTTTCTGTCCAGATTACGATATTGCAAAGCCTCCAAAATATGCGGTGTTTCTATCTTTTCACTGTTGTCTAAATCCGCAATCGTTCTCGCCACCTTTAATATACGGTCATAGGAACGAGCCGACATCGCCATAGACTCAAAAGCCCGTTTTAAGATTGCAGACGGCTTTTCGTCCAAAACACAGAACCGCCGTAACATTTCCGAGGTCATGCGGGCGTTGCAGGTAACCGAAGTACCCTGAAAGCGTTTTGTTTGAATTTTTCGTGCGTCATTAACACACTTTTTGATTTCCGCCGAACTTCTTTCCTTTTGATGTGACGAAAGGTCATCGAACTCAACAGGGGCAACCTCAACATGCAAATCCAAACGGTCAAGCAAAGGACCTGAAACCTTTGACAAATATCGTGTTACCGCTGACGGTTTACATTTACAGGCACGGGTTGGGTGTCCAAAATATCCGCATGGACAAGGGTTCATTGCCGCAATTAACATTACTGAACAAGGATAACTTAATGTCATTCCCACTCTTGAAATCGTTACTGTTCCGTCCTCTATCGGCTGACGCAGAACCTCCATTGTATCCCGACTAAATTCAGGCAATTCGTCCAAAAACAACACACCGTTATGGGCCAAAGAAATTTCACCCGGACGGGGAATACTTCCACCACCCGACAAACCGCCTGATGACACTGTATGATGAGGTGAGCGGAACGGTCTTTGTGTCACCAAAGAAACACCTTTTGGCATAACACCTGCAACAGAATAAATTTTTGTTGTTTCAATCATTTCATCAAAAGTCATATCGGGTAAAATAGTCGGCACTCTCTTGGAAAGCATACTTTTTCCCGTACCAGGACTGCCAATCAGCAAAACATTATGACCGCCTGCCGCCGCAATTTCTAAGGCTCTTTTTGCAAAACTCTGCCCACGCACATCGGCAAAATCCACATCATACGGCTGAGGTACGGAATAATTTTCTTTCGGTACGGCGGGAGCAATTTTTTCGATACCGCTCAAATGGTCTAATAAAGCCCGTACCGTATTTACGGGATAGATGTTAATTCCCTGTACCACTGCACCCTCTACGGCATTTTCTTTTGGAACAAATAAATGCTTTATGCCCAATGCCTTTGCTTTTATCGCCATAGGCAAAAGTCCGTTCATGGGACGGGTTTCTCCCGAAAGCGACAATTCCCCGATAAAAGCACAGTCCGACACATCAACCGACAATAGTCCCGCCGCCAAGAGCAAGGATAACAACATTGGCAAATCATAAAATGAACCTGTTTTTTTAATGTCCGCAGGAGCTAAATTTATAACAATTCTTTTGGTCGGAAAAATCATTCCACTATTATTTATGGCGGAACGCACACGCTCTTTTGCCTCACGCACTGAGGCATCGGGCAAACCAACAATCTCAAATGCAGGAAAACCCTGAGTAACATCGGCTTCCACATCCACATGAAATGCCTCCATACCCAAAATTCCCAAGCTGTTGACACGCACTGCCATTGTTTTTTCCTCCTTATAACGCATAAAACATAACCGTTATCTCATAATATATTTATTATAATTCATAGTTTTCGTCTTTGCAACCAAAAACGCCCCTTATTTCGTCATTTTAAACAAAAATTTTTGTCGCTTGTTTTTATAAAAAAATATGTTGACTTATTTTAAAAGATAGTGTATTATTTAAATGGCAGATTTTCCTGTGGGGTGTTAAATATGTCAGAAGATAAGAATCAGGAGAATATGCATACATTAGATGACAAAGAACTTGTTCGACTTTCCCGTAACAGTAACAGTGCCGCTTTCAGAGAACTTGCCGGGCGTTATTTGGGACTTGTACGCAAAAGAACGGCGGATTTTCATTATAACAGACTTGAACCGGACGATTTGTTTCAAGAGGGATTGATTGGCTTGATGAATGCCGTTCGCTGTTATGATTTGCAGTCTGATGTTCCGTTTCAGGCTTATGCGGATACCTGTATAAAAAACAAGATGATTTCCGCCCTCAGACATACGGAAACCGAAAAAAATAAGGTTCATATCAATTCAATCTCTTTGACGGAAGCTCTCCACTTAACGGCAGATTCCTCTACCCAACCTGAGGAGCGTATGGTCGAAAGAGAAGAGGAAAAGCTTCTTCAACAGTTTTTACGGACGCATTTGACCGATTTGGAGCGTCGTGTGCTGTTTCTCTATCTTAGCGGTTATTCATATCAAGAAATATCGGATAAACTCTCAGTAACCAAAAAAACCTGTGACAACGCTATGCAAAGAGTTAGAAAAAAGCTGAAAATTTCATTTTAAATTATATGCCCCGGTAGCTTATCAGCAGAGCGTTGACGGTTCAAAGGTTCAAAGGTGGCGGTGCAAGTCCGTCCGGAGGGCGAAATCTATAATTATCCAAAGCGAGGTAAATCAAATGTACGAAGACAAGACTCTCACCTGCAAAGAATGTGGCAATGAATTTGTATTCACAGCCGGCGAACAAGAATTTTATGCATCAAAAGGCTTTGTAAACGAGCCGCAGAGATGCAAGGCTTGCCGTGACGCAAGAAAGAACGCCGCTAAACCGGAGCGTGAAATGTTTACTGCTGTTTGTGCTTCATGCGGTAAGGAAGCAAGAGTTCCTTTCAAACCCCGTGAAGATCGTCCTGTATATTGCAGTGAGTGCTATGCAAAGATGAGAGAGGAATAATTTTTATTCCTGTGCGTAAAGAGCTTGCCGTTATCAAACGGCAGGCTCTTTTTGCTTTCTTCCCTCTTGATTGACTTTCTATACTGTGATAGAATAAAGGAAAACGCAAACTCATACATATATAGTAGTATAGCAATACAAAGTAAAAATGGAGGAA
>JBJEQG010000111.1:12047-14073 GCA_051881635.1 Acutalibacteraceae bacterium | reverse complement strand
ATGGCTATATTTGGACCGATGGCAGATGAAATTTCGTTACAATGGATTATGATTGGTTCAGGTATCGCTCTGATTGTACTTTCTATATTCGTTGGTATGAACAAAAAAACGCACTGAATTATAGACCACCTGTGAACCGTACTTATTTTTTTAATAAATTAGAAATTTGCAAAATCAAATAGAAATCCATTGATTAGTGAATAGAAAGCAAAAATCTGCCCTGAATTATTTGTAAAGGGCAGATTTTTATAATTTGTTCAAAAAGTATGGAAAATATAATTATTGATTATGTTGTTCCAAATTCTTTTTCAGTTTGCGGATAATCTTCTTTTCCAAACGGGAAATATATGATTGGGAAATTCCCAAATAATCGGCAACCTCCTTTTGTGTATGTTCTTTTTGGCCATTTAAACCGAAACGAAGTTCCATAATCGCCAATTCCCTCTTTTCAAGCTGATTTACTGCCGCCATAAGCTGACGGCGTTCCGCCTCCTGTTCAATCGGCAAATTTACCATATCGTTTTCACTGCCCAAAATATCGGAAATTAACAATTCATTTCCGTCCCAATCAATATTGAGCGGTTCATCTATGGAAACTTCATTCTTTTGTTGGGCATTTTTCCGGAGAAACATAAGAATTTCATTTTCGATACAGCGTGACGCATAAGTTGCAAGTTTAATATTGCGTGACGGGCAAAAGGTATTGACCGCCTTAATTAAACCGATTGTACCAATGGAAATTAAATCTTCCACATTGATACCGGGAGCTTCAAATTTTTTGGCAATATATACAACCAAACGAAGATTATGCGTTATCAACGGTTCACGAGCTGTGACATCGCCAATTTCAATTCGGTGCATAATTTCGTTTTCTTCCTCAGCTTTCAACGGTGCTGGCAATATCTCGGGTCCGTTAATATAATAAATCCCTTCTGAATCAAACCAACGATTTTTTAACAAAATCAACTTTTTATTGAGTCCTTCCGAAAAAAAACGCAGTTTATTCGTTTTATCAGCACTCCTTTGAAATAATCTCCGCCGGAATAAGGGCTTGTATGCTTTTGGGAAGTTGGGACGATGAGCAAAATGCCAAATAAGCCTGAACCTGCATTCGTTTGCCGTTAAAAGACAGTTCCATGCGTTCTGGCTTGACTGCCGGAATGATACCGCTGCCGCCAACAGATTGATAAGGTACAAAACGAAAACGGCATTTTTCTTCCGATACAGGATTTGCTGTCAAAACATTCAATGGTATAATGTCCTCAAAAAGCGATTGCCGCACGACTATAACAGCTTCATCTGAAAAAGGTTCCCGCAGTGTATTACCTGTATCAACCGTACCGTCAAATTGCCGTTCAACACCGCATACATTAACTGTTACCGTACAGCGTTTGATCCGGCACAGGTCACGCCCCGACAGTCGCACAAACAACCGCATAACTCCATAACATACGGCTGTGGACAGAAGTAAAACAAACGGTGAAATATCAATATAAACGGCACCATTACGAATAAGCATATTTTGCGGATAAAACATCAGCCACAGTGCAATACAAACACCGCAAAAACAAAAACCGACAACAAAAAATGAAACGGCTGCTTTTATAAAAGTCAATGGTTTAATAGGAGCAAATACGCTTAACACTGTAATAACAGCTGTTCCCAAATTTATAATTATGGAAAGAAAAGTCGGCATTGGCGGTAAAAAAATAACAAAAGAGGACAATGCACCAACAGATGCTCCGCAAATAATTCGCCACCTCCTTACAGATAATCTTAAAAACTTTTGAACGGAAAGTAATATAAGGTAATCCACAACAAAATTCAGGCAAAACAGGACATCAACATATACTGTGCGGCTCATGTTCTTCCCTCCCGTGTTGTGCTTTTATTATACTATGAGCCTGAAATAAACTTTGTCATATTTGGAGAATAAAGAAAAGGAACTGCAATCTTTCTGTTTTTAGATTACAGTTCCTTTTTTATTTACAATCAGATAAGTGAAATAATAAGTGCAACAATGCCT
>JBJEQG010000111.1:0-11947 GCA_051881635.1 Acutalibacteraceae bacterium | reverse complement strand
GGTGGTCTATGTCCGCCACCTCCAAATCCTCCCGGAGGTGGACCTCCTCTGTTCATAACAATTCCTCACTTTCAATGATACATTAGACTTGTTCGATAACTATAAAACAGTGGCAAACTTCGTTTGCTGTCTTTAAAAATTTGGGCTGTAATTTGTTATCGAACTTATGTTAATTACAAACTTTTTGATATAAAAATTATATCATAAGTTTTTCTATTATTCAAGATATATTTTTAAAAATTAAAATCAAAGTTTTTGAAAGCAACATTTTTTTGTATGGAACAAATGTTCAAAGTATGTTATACTTTAAGCATAAATTACCATATCATAAATAGAAATATCGGAGGAATGATTTATGGAGCAAAATTTCATTAAACCACCTGTGGAAATACGCTACGCTGAGGAACTTGCCGCCCTCAAAAGTCACGATACTGAACGGAAACCTGAAAATTGGTTTCTTTCTCCAAAAGCCGTTCGCACATTTATTCTTGGTTCTTCAAAACCCATTGAATATCAGGGGCGTGAGATTAACATAGGCAAAAAATTTTGGGGCAACGATGCTTTGGTTGAACGCTGTATTATTACTTTGGCTGGAAGTCGTGGACTTATGTTAGTTGGTGAACCCGGCACTGCCAAAACTATGCTTTCGGAATTGCTTTCCGCCGCTATCAGCGGAACAAGCACAAACACTGTTCAAGGTACGGCAGGTACAACAGAGGATATGATTAAGTACAGTTGGAACTATGCTTTACTTCTTGCCAAAGGTCCCGTAAAAGAGGCTCTTGTCCCCTCTCCGCTTTATGTAGGTATGTCCAAAGGCATTATCACACGATTTGAGGAAATTACAAGAACACCTGCTGAAATTCAGGACAGTCTGATTTCCGTTATGAGTGATAAAGTTCTGAATATCCCCGAACTTGAAGACGAGGGACTGTTGTTTGCAAAACCCGGATTTAACATTATCGGTACGGCAAACATTCGTGACAAGGGTGTCAACGAAATGTCCAGTGCCTTGAAACGCCGTTTTAACTTTGAAACAGTAACACCTGTTCGTGATATTCGTTTGGAAAAACAAATTATCATAAATGAAGTTCAACAGAGTGCGATTGCGGATAAAATTGAAATGCCGATTGATACAGATGTTGCCGAACTTTTGGCAACAACCTATCATGAACTTCGTGAGGGCGTGTCCGATACGGGAACGAAAATTGATAAACTGTCTGCCGTTATGAGTACGGCTGAGGCGGTTTCCGTCTTTCATCAGACTTTGCTTAATGCATGGTACTACGGCTCGGAAACAATCAGCCTGCAAAATCTCACGGAAACCTTAAACAATGCGGTATGCAAAGACTCCAAAGACGACTTGGAAAAATTGAGAAACTACTTTAACACAGTTGTAAAATATAAAGCGGAAAAGGTCGGTGGATTATGGAAAAAATTCTACGAAACAAGGAAATATTTGAAATAATCCCGTTTGACTATCAGCAGGATATTCTTTTCTTCCCTGTTCGTCACCACAGTCCCGCCTGTTCGTATCATTTGACAAAGGTTATGGAAGAATATGAACCTGACTGTATATTAGTGGAAGGACCGCAAAACGCCAACCACTTAGTCCCTATTTTGACGGACGAAAAAACAGCTTTGCCGATTGCGTTCTATTACTTCTATAAGGATACGGCTCATTTGATTTCCAAAGACGGGGACGATTACAAGTGTTATTATCCGTTTTTGAATACATCGCCCGAATACAATGCTTTGATGTATGCCAAAAAGAAAAACATACATGGTGAATTTATTGACCTGCCTTTTGGAGAAATTCTGATTCATACGGCGGAAAACACCGGCATACGCAAAGAAAGAGAAATCAAAAACTATAATGATGACGCCTATCTTTCTGAAAACAAGATTTTTGAGTCAATTTGCGAAAAAACGGGATTACGCAATTTTGAGGAATTTTGGGAGAAATTCTTTGAAACGGACGCCCTTTTTATTGATACGGAAAGTTTTGTGGCAAGAATGTTATCCTATTGCTATCTTACAAGAGAAAACACACCGATTCAAAATATGCAGGAGGACGGCTGTCTTGTGCGTGAACAATATATGGCTTCGCAAATTTTGGCGGCAAAGCAAAAATACAAACGAATTCTTGTGGTTACGGGCGGATTTCATACTTACGGTCTATATAAACAGGTTTATCACTCAAAGGATATTAAGGAAATAAAACTGCACAATTTTGACGAACAAACACAAAATGTCTATGCTATGGTCTATTCGTATGAAGCGGCAGACGCTTTGAACGGTTATGCTTCGGGTATGCAAAATCCCGCTTTTTATGACACTGTATGGAAAGAATTACAGTCGGGAACTCCCCCATGTGATGTCTATAAAACAGTTGTTCTCGATACACTTTTGAAAACTGCAAAAGCTGCCAACAAAGCCAAACTTTTGATTACAATGTCAGATATTGCATCTGCCGTTACAATGTATGACGGATTGGCACTTCTGAGAGGAAAAAAGTCCGCCGCTCTATACGAACTTTATGACAGTGTACAAAGTTGTTTCATCAAGGGTGAAGTCAATGTATCGAGTGACCTGCCGCTCCGTCTGTTAGCAAAAATTGCCATGGGAACTGAGGTTGGCAAATTATGCAGTAATGCTGAAAAAGTACCGCTACTTGTCAGCTTTGAAAGCCTATGCGAAAAATATCGTTTGAAAATCAACAGCGTTATTGAACAGAAAATTGACCTCGATATTTTTTCAAAACCACAACATAAGTCTGTTAGCCAATTCTTCTACCAAATGACATTTTTGGAAACGGGCTTTTGTAAACTGCTCAAAGGCTCTGATATTATCAACAATACGGACAGAAGTCGTATTCGTGAACAATGGAGCTATAAAAGAAGTATTCAAACAGATGCCGCTTTGATTGATGCCAGCGTTTACGGCGGTACATTATCTGAGGTCTGCACTGTTTTGGCGACACGAAAGTTACGGGACGAACAAAGCTGTGGCAACGGTGCAAAGCTATATGTCGAGTGTTTCCTTATGGGCGTGGATATTTCGGAAAGCTTTGCCGTTAAAATGGACGATATTATTATAAATGACGGCGATTTCTTTTCTCTTGGCTTGGGATTGTATTACTTTAATATGCTTGAAAAACTGAAAACGCTTTATCAACAGGATTATGTATCCACAGCGGCTTTTTTGGTACGCACTTTTGATAAGGTTATTACGATTTTGCCGAGCATGATTACGGTCAGTGCCGAACACGCACAGGAATGTATTAAAATCTGCAAAACTTTATATACATTGGTTTGCGGTGATATTCTTGGCAGTGAAAAACAAAGGCTCTTGGACACGCTTGTTATGATGTGCGATGCAAAAAATCCCGAACCCTCTCTTTACGGGGCGGTTCTTGGATTACTGTACGGCTATGATACCGTTTACAAAACAAAAATCAAACAGGCTTTAAACGGATATTTGACTGGAAGTGCCGAAACCCGTCAGCAAGGTGCGGTATTTCTGCGTGGTCTGTTTGCAACCGCTCGTGATATTGCCCTTGTTGGAAATGACTTTATCGTTATGGTTAATCAGCTTGTACAGGCGTTGGATTTTGAGGCCTTTTTGGAAGTTCTCCCCGAATTGCGTTTGGCTTTCAATTACTTTGTTCCTTCGGAAACGGACGATATTGCCGAAAAGGTTGCCGCCTTATACCATACGGACAAGCAAGATGTTAAAAAGCGTTTTGATATATATAATGAATTATATGCGGTCGGTGTACAATTAGAACAGGAAATTTGCGGTGAATTGCCGGAGGAGGCTGACAAATGAACACAGAACAGGAAAATTTAAACAAATGGCGGTTAATCCTTGGCAAAAATGCCCAAAACCATATTGACTTTTCGGGCGGTATGAGCGGTGAATTATCCTTTGAAAATATGGAAAATACTTTGGATTTTCTTTATGGACGGGAATACGGTGACGCTCTTATGGGTGGAAATGAAGGCTCACAGCCTTATATTGCCGAATGGATTAGCAAGGTTCGCCGACTTTTTCCGCAAAAAACAGTTGAAATTTTGGAAAAACAGGCTCTTGACCATTTTAAAATGACGGAACTTTTGACGGATAAAAAAATCCTTGAAAAAATGGAACCGAGTACGGAACTTTTGAAGATGATTTTGCAGTTTAAACACTTGATGAAAGATGATGTCATCAAAGAGGCAAAACGGATTATCCGCTCGGTTGTTGAGGAATTGTCTAAAAAAATAGAAAGCGATATTCAAAAATCTTTGCTCGGAAAATTGAATCGCAATCTCCCCTCCTCCGTTAAGTCTATTCGCAATTTGGATATAAACCGTACAATTAAACGCAATCTTAAAAACTATGATACACAAAATCAACGACTTGTGCTGAAAAATATCTATTTCAACAGCCGCACGAAACGCCAAAACTGTTGGCGTGTGATTATTGCCGTAGATGAAAGCGGTTCTATGCTTGACTCCGTTATTTACAGTGCAATTATGGCGGGTATCTTTGCAAAATTGCCTATGCTCGACACGAAACTTGTTATCTTTGATACAAATATTGTTGACCTGAGCGGTTATGTGGACGACCCCGTTGAAACACTTATGGGTATGCAGTTGGGCGGCGGTACGGACATTAACAATGCTCTCTCCTACTGTGAAAGTCTATGCGAAAATCCACACAAAACAATATTCGTAACGGTGACAGATTTATATGAGGGCGGCAGTCCGTCCGATTTGCTGAAAACCTGTGCCGGCATTATCGGCGGCGGCAGTAAAATGGTTTTCCTGACGGCATTAGACCGTGATGCTAACCCTGCCTATGACAAAAATTTAGGACAAAAGTTGGCAAACTTGGGAGCGTTTGTTGGAGCGATGACTCCCGAACAGTTGAGCGACTATATCGGAAAAATGATTAACTGAAAGAGGGTGAAAATATGCAGGCGTTAATTGATGCATTAGAAAATGCCGATGACGATTATCTCATTGGACTGAGCAACAAGGGTATCCTCAAACGCTCTTATAAGGATTTGCAAGAGGCGGAAATTTCTGCCGAATATGGCGAAAACTCTGCTGAAATGACAGTGGCGGAAGAAAAATGTACAATCGTTGTTCCGTTGGGTGAAAGCAAATGCTCTTGTCCGTCAAGAAGCATTTGCCGACATATTATTACGGCTATTCTCTGGCTGAAACAAAATAAAACTTCATCTGAGAAAAAAGACACCGAAACGGCTGATGAACCAAAAGAATTACAGCCGGAACTGAAAGACGAATTATCCGCCTTTCCGCTCAAAACATTACAAAAAGCCATGAAGAAAAGCTACTATGCCGCTTTTATAACGGATATGGAAAAAAATCGTCTGCCGCAATTTTCGGAAAGCTCTATTTTGTCGGTCAGCTTTCCGAAAGATAATATAAATGTGCGTTTAGTCTATCCGCTTGAACATTCAACCTGTACCTGCCACAGCAAGGAACTTTGTCAGCACAAGGCGGCGGCAATTTTGGCTTGGCAATTCAACAAAAAAATCGTAACTTTGGACACTTTGAAAACACCGACACAAACGGCGGCTTTGAACATTCCAATCATTCATCATACAGCGGAAACCGTCTTTAAATTTCTTTCAAATATCTTATCGGGCGGTTTGGTGCGGCTTTCGGACGATACCGCCGAACAAACGGAAAGTATGGCTATCCTATGCCATAACAACCGATTGGCGGATTTGGAACGCCTGTTGCGTGAAATGGGAAACCGTTTGGACGGCTATTTAAAACACGCTCCTGAATTTCGTTCCGATATGCTTTTTGCCCTGATTTTGGACTGCATTGTTTTGGCAAAAAAAATCTTAAAGGCGGACAATAATGACACACTTCTGCCGCTTTTGGGCGAGATGAAAAGTACATATACCGTTTCGGACGATTTGGCGTTAATACCGATTGCCAAAAGGGAATTTTCCTCTGTATCGGGATATGAGGGTGAAATCTATTATTTTCTGAACAAGGATACCGAAAGTCCTCAGCGATTTTTCTCCTATTCCAATATCAGACCGTCTTTTTATGACACAAGGAAAGTTCGACCGCTTTATAATGCTCCATGGGGTTTGGGCGTTAATGTTGATGAAATGATGAAGTTTCAAATCCGCCTGAAAAATCCGAAACTATCGGGAAGCAAAATTTCTTCATCGGGTGAAACAACGGGCGAATTGACCGAACCGACTGAGCAACTGAACCTTTCTGAGGTTCGGGACTGTGTTTATACGGACTTCAAAAAAATGATAGAAGATGTCTTTTCTTCTACAAACGAAACGGAAACGGAACGCCTGGTTTTTCTCTCTCCCAAAAAATACATTCAATCAGTTTCGGACACAATCGGACAAGCACACCGCTTAATTATTGAGGACACTTTGGGACAGAGAATAACCATACAGCTACACTACCGCAGCAGTGATAAAAATTTCTTTGATACTTTTCGAGCTTTATGTGGGAACATTGTCGAAAATACGAAAGATACCTATGTTTTCTTTGGACGGCTTTACATTGAACATGAAAAATGCTATCTGTTCCCTATCGCCGTTTTCAATACAATCACCCTTTCACCGTCTTTGGAAGAAAAAGAAATTCAAAGGCTTGAAGGTAATGATACAGACTATGGTTATTTTGCGGAATTGTTCCATGATATTCAAAAGACTTTGGGCGATATTATGCAGTGCGGTATCAATTCATTTGATTTATACGATTCTATTCAAGAATATGCCCTTGAATGTCAAAAATGCGGATTAAACCGTCTGAACCAAAAGCTGGACGCACTTTATAACTGCTTTATCCAAAGAAATCATACCTATGACAATGACAACACAAACATTGTGCGTTTACTTACGGAAATTCATCAATATCTTTTGGTCGGCATACAAAAAACCGAAATCCGTCAGGCAATTAACAATCTGATGTGTGAAGAAGAATGAAACCAAATACGGAGGAAAAACAGTGAATTTAACGGAAAAAAATCTGTCTGCCACAAAAGAAATTTTGTCTATCCTCTCGGATATTGACAAGGAAAACTTTGCGATTGCCGAAAAATTCTTTGACTTTTCCAAAGAAATGAATTTAAGTCTTTTGGAGAAAATAAAGTTTCAAAATTTGCAATTTTACAGCCACTCTAATATATCTGTTGATTGGGTGAACAAACACCAAGAACCGCACAACGAATATTTGACACGCTATATTCTGTTTTTGGACGCTCTGGGAAAAAATACCGCCTATTTTATGCTCGGATTTAATATAAATTTATCGTCTGAGATGAAAGAAAATCTAACCCATGCCTTTTCGCTGAAATACAGCTTTGAAGATATACAAGCCAAAATTGCCGCCCTTATGGCGACAGAAACAAATGACTATACTGTTAATCTCAGCCATGAACTTTTTGATATGGCAAAAGCTCAACCGCTCGCTTGTTTTAAGGCGGCAAAGGCGTTTTGTTATGAAAAATGTAAAGACACTAAAATGCTTTTATATGTAATGGCTCTGCATTATTTAGAACCGATAACCGAAGTGACAGACGATAATCGTGCTTTGGCAGAGGAAATGAGTAAAATAATTCAAGATTTGCACCAATATATATTTATGCAGAAAAATTTATGCTCCATTAAGGCATTGGATACGGTCATAATATACTGTTTTATGGTCTATCACCATGATATAAGCTTTAAAAAGGAAATTTTAAATCAAACCAGTTCCATGTTATATCAATTTCTTTGCAAAGTTTTGAATTTTATTTCACCCGATTATTTAAAAAAAAGCATGGACGACCTTTTTGACATTTTGAATTTTCAAGAAAACGGGGATTATTTTTCTTTGGGGTGCTTAAAACTTGTTTTGGAGGAAATGAGCGAAAAAGAAAAAAGCACCAAACCTACCCATGAAATTAACAGTGATGATAAGGAAAATTCGGAAATGGACAGTCATACCCTACTTTTGATTGAAATATTGCTCCGAAGCGGAAAAAAGCAGAAAATTTCGTGGCTTTATGACAATCATTTGAATGACTATGTACATTTGAACAACGGTAATTTGGCGGGAACAAATTATATGCAGGCTCTTTTGATGTGTTATGCGAATTTTGACACACTTAAACAGAGTGAACCTGCCAAGCGACTTGCGGAAAAACTCAATCAAGAAGATTTAAACCGTTTTGCCGGAGATGTTTTTTCGGCATGGCTTGATGACGGTGCGTCCACAAAAAATAAATGGGTACTTTATTTCTGTTCCATTTACGGCGGTCATTATATCGTTGAGGGCATTTTGCATTATATTAAAGAATGGGCGGAAAATTCTCGTGGCGTAATTGCGGCTGAGGCGGTCAAAGCATTGGCTCTTAACGGCACTTCTGAGGCTTTGACAGGTATTGATAATCTGGCACATCACTGTAAATCCAAACAGGTCAAAAATGCCGCTGTACAAGCATTAGAGCGTGCGGCAGATGTTTTGGATATAACAAGCGGAGAATTGGGCGACCGTCTTGTACCGAACCTCGGTTTTGACGAAAACAGAGAATGTATCTTTGATTACGGCACAAGGCAATTTAAGGTCTATCTTTCCCCAACCTTAGAGTTGGAAATTTATGACGAAAACAACAAAAAACTTAAAAGACTGCCTGCCCCTGCCAAAAAAGATATAGCCGAAATTGCAAAAAAATCCAATGATGATTTTAAGATGTTGAAGAAACAGTTAAAAAATACAATTGCCATGCAAAAGCTACATTTGGAAACGGCTTTGCTTGCCGATCGCCGTTGGAGCGTTGAGGCTTGGACAAACCTGTTTGTTAAAAATCCTATTATGCACAGTTTTGCGATTGGCTTAGTTTGGGCGGTTTATGAAAATGACAGATTGACACAAACTTTTCGCTACATGGAGGACGGCAGTTTTAATACAGCTAATGAGGACGAATATAAAATTCCCGAAAACTGCATAATCGGTTTGGTACACCCGATTGATTTGAGTGAAGATGAACTAAAAGCTTGGAAAGAACAGTTAAGTGACTATGAGATTGTTCAGCCGATTAAACAGTTGGAACGCCTCATTTACAGAGTACAAGAGGACGAAATTGGCAAATTTGAGGTTCTCCGCTACAAAGACAAAAAAATCAAGGCAGTTACACTGTTGTCACACCTGACAAAATGGGGCTGGTATAAAAATTCGGTTCAGGAGTCCGGATTCTTTTACAACTTTTATCGTGAAGATATCACAAAGCGTGTTAGGGAAAAAGACACTGTCACACTTTTCGGAAATGCGGTTGAGCTGACTTCTTCGGGTATGTATGTTTCTGCGTATGGCGATGATGACAATGACGATGTGGAAATTGAGAGTATTCGTTTCTATTGTCCCGGTAGTGTTAAAAGAGGCAGCTATGTTTATGATGAACCTGATGACGCCCGTTCCTTTAAACTTGAAACCGTAAATCCTCGCTATTTCAGCGAAATTTTAGCACAAATCGAAAGTCTTATCAAAAAGACTGATGAAGAATAAGGAGGAAAAAACATGAATTTAATGGACAAGAAATCCGAAAAAAATTTACTCGCCGCAAAAGAAATTTTGCGTATTCTATCGGATATTGATAAAGAAAACTTTGAAATTGCCGAAAAATTCTTTGACTTTTCCAAAGAAATGGATTTAAGCCTTTTGGAGGGGATAAAGTTTCAAAATCTGAAAAATTACAGCCGCTCCAATATGTCAACCGATTGGGTAAGCAAACATCAGGAGGCACACAGCGAATATTTTGCACGCTATGTTCTGTTCTTGGACGCTTTGGGAGAAAATACTGCCTGCTTTATGCTTGAAGTTAATATGAACAGCATGATTATATCCCCTGAGGTTAAAGTTCCCTTTAAAGAAAATCTAATCTATGCTTTCTCGCTGAAATACAGTCTTGAAGATGCACACGCTAAAATTGCCGCTCTTGTGGCGACAGGAACAAATACTTATACTACTCACAGAAACGCTAATCTGAGTAACAGCCTGCTTGATATGGCAAAAAGTCAGCCGCTCGTTTGCTTTAAGGCGGCAGATTTTTGTCACGAAGAATATACAGACGCTAAAATTCTTTTATATACATCAGCTTTGCATTGTTTAGAACCAATAATGGAAATTACGGACGATAATCGTGTTTTGGCTGAGAAAGTGCGTGAGGGCATTAAGTCTTTGCATAAATATGTCCTTGACAAAAAGAAATTAAACTCTGCTTCGGAACTTGACATGGTTATGATATACTCTTTTATGACCTATCACCATGATATGAGCCTTAAAGAGGGAATTTTAAATCAAAAACGCTTTACTTTAAAGGAATTTCTCCGCAAGGTTTTGAATTTTATCTCGCCTGAATATCTGGAAAAAAGCATGGACGATTTTTTGGACATTTTGAATTTTCAAAGGGACAAGGATTTTGTTTTGGATTGTTTACAGCTTTTTTTTAAAGAAATTTGGGGAACATACAAAGTGTTTCAGAACCTTACGGATAATATCAATCTGTTCCTGACGGCAATAGCCAAAAAATATCCGAAAGAATATGTTGACACCATGCTCTCCACAAAAGTTTACTGTAATAATACAAGCCTTTGCGACTGTTATCCGATGATGTATAAAATTTTGGAAACGGTAAACCCGACTGCGATTGAAACCTATCATTTGGATTTCGGGAAAGATGTTTTAAAGTTAGTGATTGACATGGAAATTCGTGATACAAAAGTGGATTTAGGGAAAGGTGTTATAAAATTAGTGATGGACTCCGAAGTCCGTGATGCAAAAGCGTGCAAAGACTTGATTAAGCAATATCTGTATGGTGAAGTTTCAGCGAAGTGTCTGGAAAATTTCCGTGGCAAACTGAAAGACACCCGTTTTCTGACAAACCGCAAACTTTTAAAGGCTTGTTTCGACTGTCACCCCGATTTCAAAAAACGATATTTAGTATTGAAATCCTATCAATCCTTGAATGCCGTTTGGCAGTTATCAACTGACTTTTTTGATAGTTATGCGGAATTTATTGATGCGTTGGTCAGCGAAAACCTCATGCTTGAAGAGCGTTTCTTCTGCTATGAATCTGTATTTGAGCATTGTTGGGACAATGAATCCATGACTAAATTTAAAAAGGCTCTTGTACAAAAAATGGTTGAGCTACATGATGTCAACCATGAAGATTACCATATCTTCTGTCCTAACGGCGGTGATGTCATTATCCGCTCAGTGTATGTTGATTATCTGGACGCAACAAATCAGGACGGTGCAAACAAAGATTATCTTTTTGAGATGTTCAAAGATACATCAAAAGAGGTTCGCCGTGCAGCGGCTGAGGCTGTCAGCAAACACAAGGAATATGAACCCGATGTTTTGGAGCTTTTGAAAGCCAAAAAAGTTTCTGTGCGTGAAGCCGGCGTGGATATTCTCATTATGTGGGGTGCGGGAAACTATAAGGACATTCTGGAAGAAATGAGCCAAAAAGAGAAAAATGCCAAACTGCTTGATAAAATCAACAGTGCTTTTGATTACGACACTTTGGAAACAAACAGCTCTCCCCTCCTTTTGGTTGAAACATTACTCAGAAATGGAAGAAATCAAAAGGTCGCATGGCTGTATAACAATAATCTGAATGACAGCGTACATTTGAGCAACGGCAATTTGGCAGGAACAGATTATATGCAGGCTCTTTTACTGTGCTATGCGGGTATGGATACACTCGGTATCAGTGCAAACGCAACTTTCCTGGTACAGGAATTAAATCAGGAAGAATTGAACCGCTTTGCCGGCGATGTTTTTTCGGCATGGCTTGATGACGGTGCGTCCGCCAAAAAGAAATGGGTGCTTTATTTCTGTGCCATTCACGGCGGTCATAATATCGTTGAAGGTATTTTGCATTATATCAAGGAATGGGCGGAAAATTC
>JBJEQG010000110.1:0-2965 GCA_051881635.1 Acutalibacteraceae bacterium | reverse complement strand
GAAAGTCGCTGAATCGACAAAACCTGTTGCAGAAAAGAAACCCGTTGAAACGGACGAGGAAACCATAAAATCTGAGGGTGAGAAAATGTACGAAAATGAGGGAATGTCAGAATATGAAAAGCGTTTTGGCAAAAACCGCACAACACAGTCAAATGTAACGCCAATAGCACCGACTGAAATGCCCGAAACGCAGACGGCAGAACAAATTGAACCGTCTGTACAGCCGATAGAGAAAGAAACCGAAAACGAAACCGAACAGGAATTTTTTGACGGTGTTGTTTATCATACAGAGCCTGAACAGCCTTTGGACGAACATACCCAATTTGAAAAATCGACAGGTATTCGTTTTGAGGAAAGTATTTTTGTTTCGGACGAAAGTATAAAACAGGCTATGCCTGCCAATATTATTCCCCGTTTGGAAAGCGTAAGGGCAGAGGAATACAACCGTCAAATGGAGCAGAACCGCAAAACCAAAAACATTGCGTCCTCCTCGCCAAAAACGGTTCAGCCGATTGAGCCGAAACCTTATGAACCGCCAACAGCACCTAATGATGATACCGAAATATACAGCCGTACAGGTGGTAATATATCCGAAGAAAATCAAGGTGAGGGCGGATTTATCCAAAATCTTAAAAAGAAGATTTTGAAATAAATGTTTGAAACCCGTCTTTTGGCAACAATGAGAGAATGAAAAAACAAATGTATTCGACAAACGGAGGGATAATATATGGAGTATTTAATTCAGAATGTACGCATTGTTGACCCAATGAACAACCGTGATGAAGTAGGCGATTTGCTTATTAAGGACGGTGTTATTGCTCCGCTTGGAACGGAAATCAATCCGCAGATTATTGACGGCACAGGTTTGATTGCCATTCCCGGTTTGGTAGATATGCACACACATTTGCGTGACCCCGGTTTTACGGACAAGGAGGATATTCTGACAGGCTGTAAAGCGGCGGCGGCTGGCGGTGTAACAAGCCTTTTGGCTATGCCGAACACCAATCCGACCGTTGATACGCCCGAAGTTGTGCAGTATATTCTTGACAAGGCGAAAAATGCTGACGCCCATGTTTATACGGCGGCGGCAATTACAAAAGGTCTGAAAAGTCAGGAACAAACAGATATAGACGCTCTCTATAAAGCCGGAATTAAGGCTTTGTCCGATGACGGCAGACCTGTTGAAAATACGCTTTTCATGGCTCAGGCTATGCAGAAAGCCGCACAGCTTGGTTTAGCCGTTACCGCACACTGTGAGGATTTGTATTTGGCAAACGGCGGAAAAATCAATGAGGGTGAAGTATCGGCAACATTAGGTGTTGCGGGTATTCCGAGAGCGGCAGAAGATACGGGAACAGCCCGTGAAATCGCTTTGGCGGCGGCTTATGATGTTCCAATCCATATTTGCCATGTCAGCACCGCAACCTCAGCGGCTTTGATTCGTGACGCAAAAAAGCGTGGGGTTAAGGTAACGGCGGAAACCGCTCCGCACTATTTCATGATGACTGAACAGGAACTTTTAAAGCGTGATGCGGATTACCGCATGAATCCGCCACTCCGCACTGAAACAGACCGCCTTGCAATTATAGAGGCTTTGCGTGACGGCACAATGGACGCTATTGCGACCGACCATGCACCGCATACGCCAATCGAAAAATCCGACTTTATAAAAGCTCCCAACGGTTCAATCGGTATGGAAACCTCGCTTGCGGCGTCCTATACGGCATTGGTTTGTACAGGCATTTTGACCTTGAATGAACTTGTGGAAAAAATGTCGTGCAATCCCGCAAAGATTTTATCGCTTAATGCCGGAATGCTGTCTGTGGGTGCTGTGGCTGATGT
Organism: Acutalibacteraceae bacterium; assembly: GCA_051881635.1. Lineage (GTDB taxonomy): Bacteria > Bacillota > Clostridia > Oscillospirales > Acutalibacteraceae > JBJEQG01. Next base: position 1,123 of record JBJEQG010000110.1, on the reverse strand, counting down.
TGCACTGTTTGACCCGAATTGCGTTTGGACGGTTGATCCCGAAAAACTGCACGGCAAGTCTAAAAATACTCCGTTTAAGGGTATGGAGCTGAACGGAAAGGTTGTAAAAACTTTTTGCGGCGGCAAGTTGGTTTTTGAAGAATAAAAATTGGAGGTAAGAACCATGTCTTTTGACAGATTGATTAAAAAAATTATCGAAATGAAAAACCCGACAGTTGCGGGATTAGACCCCAAGCTGGACTTTATCCCCGACTATATCAAAAAAGCGTCCTTTGAAAAGTACGGCGAAACATTAGAGGGTGCGGCAGACGCTTTGTTTACTTTCAACAAAGGTTTGATTGACGCTTTGTATGATATTGTTCCTGCCGTAAAACCTCAGGCGGCTTATTATGAAATGTACGGTTGGCAAGGCATGAAAGTATTGACCGAAACAATCGCATACGCTCAATCTAAGGGTATGTTTGTTATCACAGACGCCAAGAGAAACGATATCGGTACGACAATGGAGGCTTATGCAACGGCACATTTGGGTGAAACCACTGTTGCGGGCAAAAGCTATGCCGCTTTTGGTGCAGACGCTCTGACGGTTAACGGCTATTTGGGCAGTGACGGTATTCGCCCTCTTTTGAAGATTTGCGAACAAAAAGACAAGGGTATTTTTGTTTTGGCAAAGACCTCCAATCCGTCCTCAGGTGAACTCCAAGACCAAAAATTAAGCAACGGCAATTCCGTTTATGCCGAAATGGGCAAAATGTGTGAAGCATGGGGCGAGGAACTCGGCGGAAAATACGGTTATTCGGGTGTTGGTGCGGTTGTCGGTGCAACCTATCCCGAACAGCTTTCGGAACTTCGTGCCGCATTACCGCATACATTTTTCCTTGTTCCGGGTTATGGGGCACAGGGCGGCGGTGCAAAAGATGTTATCGGTGCATTTGACGAAAAAGGTTTGGGTGCAATTATCAATTCCTCTCGTGGCATTATGTGTGCTTACAAGAAAGACGGTTCAGCTCCCGAAGACTATGCACAGGCGGCTCGCCGTGAAGCCCTCCGCATGAAAGAGGATTTAAGTTTATAAAAGAGAACAAGGCATAAAAACAAAGCGGCAGGGCAAACCTACCGCTTT
>JBJEQG010000109.1:10034-14142 GCA_051881635.1 Acutalibacteraceae bacterium | reverse complement strand
AGCCTGTCAATCATTTAATCCGTATGCATTTTGCAAAACGAGATGAAACATTGAACGAGGCATTAAATCGTTTATCGGATATTAGAAAGAAAATACCTGTCCACAAAGGGAAATAATCTGCTGTTTTGAACGCCTTTCGGTTTCACTCCAAAGGCGTTCAAAATATTTTTTTACTTTAATAAGACTTGTGCTATAATAATGTTACGAAAGCAAGAATAAAATTTATATGGGAGGTTTGAAATGTTTATTAGAAAGTATATCCACTCAGACTGTAAGCAATTAGCACAGTTGTTTTATGATACGGTTCATACTATCAATGCTAAGGATTATACAGACGAGCAGTTAAATGTATGGGCAAACGGTTATGTGGATTTAGAAGAATGGCACAAATCATTCTCTGAACATTTTACTGTTGTTGGTGTGGAAAATAATGTTATCGTTGGTTTTGGAGATATTGATTTTTCGGGATATTTGGATAGATTGTATGTTCATAAGGATTATCAAAGACAAGGTGTTGCGACTGCTATTTGTGATGTGTTAGAAAATGCCGTTGTTGCGGATAAAATCATTACACACGCCTCTATTACAGCAAAACCATTCTTTATTTACAGAGGGTATAAGGTAGTTAAAGAACAGCAGGTTATTAGAAATGGAATTTTCTTGACCAACTATATTATGGAAAAATAGATTTTTATTTTTACTTTACTTTTGGAAAAATTATGTTATAATAAAGTAGAAATATTTGGGGGCGTAGCTCAGCTGGGAGAGCGTACGGTTCGCATCCGTAAGGTCGAGAGTTCAATCCTCTTCGTCTCCACCAAAACAACGAAAAACCGCTTGTTCAAGCGGTTTTTTCTTTGCTTTTAAGTATGTCACCCGTTTCCTCAAAATTATCAGCGGTATTTGGTATATGCTGAGTTACAGAAATCGGAATAATGAAAAAACGGTTTGGTGTATTTTCATACGCCAAACCGTTTTACTTATTCAACAATACGACCATCACTGATAATAATTTTTCTTTTGCAATAGTCTGCCACTGTATCGTCATGAGTTATGACAATAAGCGTTATGTCGTTGCTTTCGTTTAAGTTTTTGAGAAGTTCCATGATTTCGGTAGATGTTTCACTGTCCAAAGCACCTGTCGGTTCGTCCGCAAGAATAATTTGCGGATTGGAGATAATCGCTCTTGCGATTGCAACACGCTGACGCTGACCGCCCGAAAGTTGGTTTGCTTTTTTGTTTGCTTGGTCATCAATGCCGACACGCTTCAATGCCTCGTGGGCAAGTTTCGTCATTTTGGAATAACTGTATTTGTTGTTGAAGAAAAGGGGGAGCATGACATTCATAAGGACTGTTTTGTGGTCAAGCAGAGAAAAATCCTGCATAACAAAACCGATTTTTTGATTGCGAATTTTTGCAAGTTTTCCGTCATGAAGTCCCTTGATTTCCTGACCGTCTATTTTCAGACTACCGCTGTCATAGTTGTCCAAAAGTCCGAGAATATGCATAAGTGTAGACTTACCCGCACCGGATTTACCTTGAATGGCAAGGCTTTCGCCGTCCTGTACGGTGAGATTGATGTCTTTGAGAGCGTGCATTTTGCCACTGCCGACCTTGTAGTATTTGTTGAGCTTTGTAATTTCAATCATTGTGATTCCTCCTGTAAATTTCAAGCGGTGTATTTTTGTGATAAACAATAAACGGAAGTATGGTAGTAACCAATATTGTTACGATACAGTACGCAACCACAAACACAATATTCCAATAGTCTATGATTGTACTTGAATAAATGATTGTGCCATTCCGTAAACCGTTGATTTGAATTGAAATATAGAATATATCAATAACAGTTGCGATAATTGCAACCATGCTTATTTCCATAAAAAGATACATAAAACTCTTTTTTCGGCTGCAACCGCAAAGATAATATACCGAATGGTCTTTCAGCTTTTTATAAGTGTTCAGTGTGGATATACTAATAAGAGTTATTGTGGCAATAACTAAAAGGAAAACAGGAGTAACCATTTTTTTCATAAGTTCATTACGAATGTTGTCCTCTGTATTACTGAGTACAGTATCATAGCTGAGGTATGAACCGACTGTATTATAATAATCCCTACACGCTTGTTTTTGTTCTTCGGTGCAGTCATCATCATAAAGTACAAAATAAGAAAAGGCTAAAGAGGTTGAGGGAGAGGTATAAGTTTCAAAGAGTGTACGGTTTTCTTCTGTATCTTCAAATATCATCATATCAGCCACAGAAAGAAAATCTTTAGTAGAAACCTTATTGGAAATAGTAGTGTACTCGACACTATACCACGGATAGTCGATTTTTCCTATAACATGGACTTGGTGTGGTGTATTGTTGTAGTTACTATCGGTTAAGGATATTTGTATGGTACTTCCTACCGCTACATTGTCAAATGCCGCACCGCCGACAATAACATCGGGTATATCGGGATTTTTATTTTCGCCAAACCATGTTCCCTCAGAAAGTTGATTGGAAAAGGCATTTGTCATATATTCATTGTAAAATTGATAGTTTGTATAGCCCGTTTTATCTTCCAATTTATATTCCAATGTACCAAAATATGAAATATCGGCAACGCCTTTTATACCGTCCATTTTTGCGATTTGCTCTTTTACTGAGGCAGTATATTCAAACAGTTCATTTGGGTCACCACCTATACGGTCAGAATTGATCATGAAATAATCACTGTTTTGGAGATATTTATTTTCGATAATATACTTGCTGTAATTTATGTATCTGTACTGAGAAATAATATCCTGTACAGACAGTATAGCAACAACAAGGATAATAACAAGTAGAATAGAGGAAATAATATTTTGCGAAAAAGAGAATATAAAAAGTTTTAGTTTTTTCATTTTGCACCGTCCTTAATATTTCTTATATTTTTGAACCAATAAGAAATGATAAATGGTATTTGTATAATTGTGGATAGTACAAATACAATTAAGGCGATTGTCAAATAATCCTCTGCTGAATAAACAACATTTTCATAAAGATTGATTTTTGAGAACAGGCAATCATAGAATGCAATATGAATTAAAACAGCAATCGCTGTGCCTGATAGAGTAAGAATGATATTTTCAATAAAGTTGGTAACCAAAATACGGCTTTTCTTTGCACCAACCATCATCAGAATACTGTTCTCCCGTCGGCATGAGTCCATAAGGTATTTTAAGAGGAACATAAACGAGAGGATTGAAACGGCAAAAACCTCCATTATAGACCAATATTGGGCAAATCTATCTCCATACTCTGCCATATATACAGTGTTAGGTATTCCAACACAATCATATTCTCCACTCACATCTTTAAGAGGGTTATATTTCGTATTAAAAATTTCATGCAGGAAATAACCATAATTATACATCATACTTTGAGAAAAAGGCTCAGCAACATAGATTGTGATTTTCCATGTTTTTAATCCCGACTGAAAATAGGCATCTGCGGGGATATAGTAGTCAGGTGTTGACTTGAAATAATATTCATCAGTATTTTTAGGTACGGTTTTGACAACATTAAAATCCTGTCCTTTGATTTTTATACTTTTTTCTGCATTTAATGAAGCCGCTGCCACATTTTGTTTCAATTCTTCATCAGTAAATATTTGATAATCAGTACCTTTAAGAATATTGTTGTTATTATTTATAAAAGTATCCACGCTAACTGCCACAATATCGTTGTCCACACTTACAAAATCATTGTTTATATTTCCATAATCAAAATATGTGGATGCGTCTGAACAAGTTGAAAAATCAATATTATTTCCGTCCATATCAAGAACAGCACTTAGTTTAATATCCTGTATATCATACTCTATTTGAAAATCTTTTAGTTTTTCAAGAGTTTCAGGTGTAATTTCCGTTGGTGTTGCAAAACTGACAGAATATGTTTTAAAGTCTAATTCATCATATCGTGTTTGTCCTGTTTTGCTGTTGAGTACATTGCCGTAGAAAAAGAGCATAAAAATGATACAGGCAACAACACCAATAAGATATAGAATAAATATAATTTTGTTTTCCGAAAAATATGTAAGAATTCTGCTAAATGCAAGCCGTAATGTTTTCATAAAATTCTCCT
>JBJEQG010000109.1:0-9934 GCA_051881635.1 Acutalibacteraceae bacterium | reverse complement strand
AAATATGTAAGAATTCTGCTAAATGCAAGCCGTAATGTTTTCATAAAATTCTCCTTAATATCAGTCAATCTCTTTGTAAGATAAAGACTGTAAAAATTGAATTATTCGTACCTTGTTTTGGATTTCATAATTGGATTTTTCATATATGGAATAAAGAATGGAATTAGTGTCAATAATGACAGAATGAGAGAAAATAATGCAATAATACAATAGTCACCAAAATTATAAACGATTTCCTGACGGTTTATGAGAGAGAAAAAGCAATCGTAAAGCGAAATGTGCAGAATAATCGCTATGATAATGCTTATGATTGACATAACCGCCGCTTCAAGAAACATGATTTTTGTAACTTTCAGTTTTGATGCACCAACAATGGAGTAGACAATGTTTTCATAGCGGTTAAGGTCAAACATATACTTGAACAAAAATGCACAGCCCGCAAAGCCGATAATATACACAAGGCACAGTCTTAGCATTTCAAACAGCACTTCATTATATAAGTAATTCATATCACCGCCGTTTGCATCAAATATCCTATCAAGCGGGTATTTGTCAAAATGTTCATGAAGTAAATCTACAAGCTCTGAATTTTGCAAAATCTTCGGGTGCTGAGAAAAAACAATAATTATACGGTCAGTAGAAAAGTTATTATTTAAAAACGCATTGAAAGGAATATAGCCACAAAGTTCCGTATCTGTATAGATGTTTTTAAAGGGAACACCGTTTATCATTATGGTTTCTTCTTTGCTGTTTGTGAAGATAACATTGTTGTTCATGTTTTCTTCGGCAAGTTTCAGGAGTTCATCATTTTCCTCGCCATATAAAAGCTCCCTTTGAATGTACTCCGTAGAGGAATATGTATTCAATGCATAATACCTGCCGTCAAGTTCATATTCTGTGCCAAGACTAATATTTTCCAGATCGTCATAATCGTATAAAAATTCGAGGTCGCTGTTGTCAATCTCGGAGGGAGAAAGCATAAAAACCATATATCGTCTGTTTGCCAAACTCTGCATAAAATCGTCATATTCCTTATACAGAATTTGAATATTGCTGTAAAAGTATATGAACACAAGCACACATAAAACTGAACCGATAGCGTACATAATCATCATGGCTTTGCTTTTGGAAAAATCGTTGCGTATTCTTGAAATAACCAAAGATAAAGTTTTCATATTCTCCCGTCCTTATTTCTATAAAGTTCTATGGGTGTATATTTTCTGAATGTGCAAAAAGGAATGATTAACGAAAGCAACAAACAAACTGCCACATATAGGAAAATATACAAATAAGAGTATTGGTCAATAATGGTTTCCGGATAGGAAATCAAGAATATGATAATCAATTTTTTAAAGAATAAATAGAGTGATGTTATTATGAAAGCAATAAATCCAATATATAATAGTCCGGACGCCAAAAGTGAAAAACTCTTTTTTCGGCTGCAACCACATAAATAATAGGTATAATGTTCCAAAAGCTTTTTTCTGACGATAATTGAGGAAACGCACACAACCGTAAATGTTGAAATAACGGCATAGAAAAGTGAAAGAGGAAGGCTGTTGATAATGATTTCTTTTGTGTATCTTCGTGTCGCTTCAACAACTGTATTTGTGTCTGCATAAGCACTGTCGTATTTGGAATCACCACTATATTGAGAAATATAATTCAGATACTCATCAATTTCTTCTTCTGTGGCAGTTTCTTTAAACTTAACAAAGAAACTGCTGAAACTATCTGTCAAATAGGAGAGATTATGTAAATTATCTGATGTAAATTGATTATCTGAAATATAATTTTGGGTAAATTGATTATTTAAAAGAAATATGCATGTTGTTTTACGAGCTGTTTCACGAAATCCATAGCCCTCTATCGAATTTTGTACTGTTCGGTTGCTGAAATCAAGTGTAAAATAAGGCGGATTGATTTTTCCTATAACATGAACCTTAATACTATTTTTTCTATTATTATGATGGTTTATTATTTCTATATCACTTCCTATTGGAACATCTCTAAATACATTGCCACATACTACGGCGTTAGGATATGGACTTGTTTGTTTGCAGTCCTTGAACCAAGTGCCGCTGGAAAGCTGATAGTCAAAAATTTCGTATGTTTTCTCAGAGGCTAATTGTATAGTCGTATAGTTTTTGTTATATTCGCCACTTGTTTCGGCATAGCAATAGACATCTTCTACGGCAGAAAAGGTTTTGCTTTTTTGGGGGAAGTCTTCGTTTTCAATTTGTTCCTCCAAAGCATCGTATTTCTCACGATATTCTTCGGAATCGTAATCCTCATAAGGGTGTCCTGTTTCATCTAAAATCGTATAGCGAAAAGTGTGACACGCTTGTACAAAAATAGAGTCTTTGAGTTCATCTTTTGCATAAAAACTTATTTCATACAGATAATAGCGAACTTGTCCAATTGTTTCCGAAAGCATAATCATAGCGCTGATCATAATAACCAAGAGAAAAAACAGTTTGAGTTTGTTGTGGGTGAAGAAATCAAAAAATAGTTTAAGTATTTTCATAAAAAATTCTCCTTTGAAAATTGATTTTATGTTTTTGACAATAAACAGGGGAAAAACCATTACCGAATAAGTGATGATAAACTGACAAATGCATTTCTCTACTGTATTATTTATGCTAATACAGTTATATACCATAATTTTACTTTTGTCAATAACTTTTTCAAAATTTGATGAAATTTTTTCATTTTGGTGTCTTTGAGTATAGCAAAAGAAAAATTAACTGAACAATCATTTTTGTCATATAATAAATAAAAAGCGTTTTTGGACTGAAAATTATACATACAAAGATGAATGGCATTAAAAGTTTGTTTTTGGAATAATATCAAAAAAGAGGCAGGAGAAAAATTATTTTTCGCTTGCCTCTTTGTTTTTTTCAGTTTTTGAAGATAGGGTGTGATTATAGTGTGGGGCGGTTTAGTGGCATGGGCAGTTTCTTTGCCGGCAGTATGCGGATTGGTTGAACTGTGGAAACGGATTTCTTTTCGGTTTATGCGTTATCGTAACAAAACAGCGTTTACGATTGTTCCCATAGGTGGCGGAGCGGATACGGAGTTTATCCTGAAAGGGGTTATCAATAGAGTAAAATGGTTGGAAGGAACAGGGCATGAAATTTGGATATTAAATTGCGGTATGGACAGTACATCTGAACAGATATGCCGGAAAACCGCTGAGGATTATCCCGCCATGAAAATCATAACTCCAACAGAGTTTGAGGAGAGAATAAAAGATTTTTGTAAAGACAATAAATATTGATATTGGGACTTTTTTATTTGCGTGGGTTATGTTATAATGTTCTCACGACAAACAGTCAAAATTTGTTTGCGGATTGAAAACAGTTTTGGAAGAGAGATGAAAGAGAATTATGGCATTTAAAACCTTTATGGCAATAGCTGTATGTAAAATTCTCAAAATAATAGGCAAAATGGTAGGCAAAGGCAGCAGCCTTCCCGGAAAATTTGCCTTGAAAATCGACCATGATATTCTCAGCAAAATCAAATTGCCCGAAAATATTATTGCGGTTACGGGCAGTAACGGAAAAACATCTACCGTTGAAATGATTGCCCATATTCTTCAATGCGGCGGTAAAAAAGTGGTATGGAATAAAGAGGGTTCTAATCAAATCGAGGGTGTTACAACCTTGATTTTGTCAAATTGTTCTTTTTCGGGAAAAATGAAATCGGATATACTTTTGATTGAATCAGATGAACGCTATGCCAAATATACATTTAAATATTTTCGTCCGACACACTATGTTATTACAAACCTGTATCGTGACCAACTTACCCGAAACGGTCACCCACAATGGGTTTATGCGGCATTGAAAGACAGTATATATGATGAAACAAGATTGATTTTAAATGCCGATGACCCGTTGGTTTCTCTGTTTGGGGACGGACGGGACAATAATATTTGGTTTGGTTTGGAGCGTTTTGACGGTTCAACGGAAGAATGTGTCGGAATGTATCGTGACGGTACATATTGTCCGAAATGTTATGCCAAGATGAATTACGAATACTATCATTATAATCATATCGGCAAATATTCCTGTCCGAACTGTGGACATCATAGGCATGATACGGATTTTACGGTTACAGGTGTCGATTTGGCACAGGGATTGGTTGAGATTGACCATGAAATAAAGATTAAACTTGCATTAAACAGCCTATATAATGTATATAATTTCCTTGCGGCTTATACGGTCTGTTCTTTAATGGGCATAGATAAAAAAGTGATTGGGGACAGTATCAGTAGCTATATTATGAAAAACGGGCGTGTGGTTCAGTTTGAGCTGGGCGAACACAAAGGAACACTATTGACATCTAAGCATGAAAACTCCGTTTCATACGACCATTCCATTCGTTATGTGGCGGCTTATCCCGAAAACTGTTCAGTGCTTTTGATTGTCGATGCCGTCAGCCGTAAATATTTTACAAGTGAAACTTCATGGCTGTGGGATATTTATTTTGACGGACTGAACAGTCCGAATATTCAAAGTGTTACACTGTGCGGAACTTATGCCAATGATTTGGCAGTGCGGTTTGATTATACAAATATTCCGCAAGAGAAAATTCGTGTAGAACCGTCCATTGAAAAAGAAATTGAGTATCTGAAAGAAAACGGCAGCGAAAAATTGTTTGTCATTACCTGTTTTTCGGACAAGGACAAACTGTTGTCTTCTGTAAAGGTTCTGTAAGGAGCGGAAAAAAATTATGAAAATCAATATCCTTCATCTCTATCCGAATTTGATGAATTTATACGGTGAATATGCAAATGTTACCGTTTTGGAACGGCATTTGAGCGACCAGGGGTTTGAAGTTGCCGTAACAAAGGCGGACAGTGTTCAAGATGTGGAGCTGTCTGAGTTTCAGTTTATTTATATTGGAGCGGGTATGGAACGAAGTCAAAAACACGCCCTTGCGGATTTAATGCAGAAAAAAGAGGATTTCCATACATTTTCAAATTCCAAAAAGGTTATACTCTTTACGGGCAGTGCATACGAATTTTTGGGAAAAACGATAACCGACAGTGACGGTAAGACCTATGAGGCTTTGGGTATTGGTGCGTTTTCCGCCGTTCAGCAAAGTGCAAAGAGAATTACAACCGATTGTTATGCCTCCTGTGCCTTTTTGGATAAAATCGTTGTCGGATTTATCAATAAGTGCAGTGATATTACGGAAAACAGTGAACCTATTTTCAACATGAAAATGGGTTATGGAGATAACAAAGACGGCAAAGATGAAGGTTTCCGCAAGGAAAACACTTTCGGAACTTATATGACAGGACCGCTTTTGGTAAAAAATCCTGCAATGATGCAATATGTTGTCGAATGTATCGGCAAGGTTGTTAATCCCGATTTTGAGTACAAGGCGGTAGAATACCCCTATGAGCAAAAAGCGTATGAAGTAACGGAACAAAAACTGCGTGAACGCATGGAGAGCAACGGTTAAAATATGGACAAGGAAAATAAACAAAATACACTTTCTGAAATTCAGGGAACAGTGGAGGATATTGTTTTTCGCAACGATAGCAACGGCTATACGGTTCTTGAAGTATCCTGCGATTATGCCAATATTACGGCGGTTGGCACTATGCCAATGGTGAATGTTGGTGAAGAAATTAAAATGTATGGGCGTTGGACAAGCCATGCCTCTTACGGGGAACAATTCTCTGTGGATTATTATGAGCATATCATGCCGTCCGGTGTGGGGGCAATTTTGCGTTATCTGTCCTCAGGTGCGGTTAAGGGAATTGGTGCGGTGACAGCCCGAAAGTTGGTTGAGGCATTTGGCGAGAAAACTTTGGAAGTAATCGAGAAAGAACCGAACCGCCTGACGGAAATTAAAGGAATTACGGCAAGCAAAGCGGAAAAAATGAGTCAGGAACTGCAAAAGGTTTTCGGTATTCGTGAAATTATGCTGTATTTGGAGCGGTTTCAAATTTCTCCCGTTGAGTCCATGCGTGTATGGAAAAGTCTGGGAAACGAGACCATTAGCCTTCTAAATGACAATCCATATATTTTATGTAATGAGGAGATAGCGGTAGGCTTTGAGCGTGCTGATGCAATGGCGGCGGCAATGGAAAAGCCATGCGATGATATATGCCGTATTCGGGCGGGTATAATACATATTGTTACTTATAATATGCACAACGGGCATACCTGTTTGCCCGAAGAAAAAACAGTGACGGTTTGTGCAAATTATTTGCAGCTTCCTGCGGAAACAATACAATCCGCTTTGAGTGATATGATTGTTGAGGGGGCTTTGGTTAAGGAAAATATAGGCGGTGTGGATTTCGTTTTTTTGCCGTCTATGTATAACAGTGAAAGTTATGCCGCCTTGCGTTTGAAAATGATGCTCCAAATACCGCCCGAACCTATTAAAGGTGTAGCGGAGGCTTTGGAACGGTTTGAGAATGAACAGCATATTGAATATGCCGTTTTGCAGAAAAAAGCGATTGAACAGGCGATGTCAGGCGGTCTGTTGATTTTGACGGGCGGTCCGGGTACGGGAAAAACCACAACACTTAATGCCATTATTTCGCTGTATATGCAATGCGGATTAAAAGTTCTGCTTTCCGCTCCAACGGGACGGGCTGCACAGAGAATGTCCGAAGTGACTGGGCAGGAGGCAAAGACAATCCACCGTCTTTTGGAAGTGTCATGGGATAAAAATGAGCGTCCCACATTTCAACGAAATGAACGCAATATGTTGGATTGCGATGTATTGGTTATTGATGAACTTTCAATGATTGATGTATTACTTTTTGAGAGTGTTTTGCGGGCGTTGCCCTTAGGTTGCCGACTGATTATGGTAGGTGACAGCGACCAACTGCCGTCCGTTGGTGCGGGTAATGTTTTGGGTGACCTGATTGCATCCAAAAAAGTGCCGACTGTTCAACTGACGGAAATTTTCCGTCAATCCATAACAAGCCTTATTGTCACAAATGCCCATAAGATTGTTAAGGGAGAAATGCCTGAGGTACGGCGAACAGACGGGGATTTTTTCTTTATGAGTGTGCCAAACAAGGAGAAAATTATTTCAACCATTTTGGATTTATGCAAGACACGCTTGCCGAATACCTATAATTATTCGGTTTTTTCGGAAATACAGGTGCTTTGTCCGGGACGCAAAGGAGATTTGGGCGTTATCGAGTTAAACAAGAAAATTCAACAGGAAGTTAATCCCTCACAGGGCAAAGCGTATGAAATCAATACTGCCGCTTATACTTTTCGTTTGGGCGATAAAGTTATGCAAATGAAAAACAATTATGATTTGCCGTGGATTAAAGATGACGGTACTGACGGTTCGGGCATTTTTAACGGTGATATTGGCATGATTGTGGATATAAGCCGTGTATCGGGGAGTGTGTGCGTGCGGTTTGATGACCGTTTGGTGACTTATGATACGGAAAGTTTGCAGGATTTGGATTTGGCTTATGCCACAACCGTACACAAAAGTCAGGGTAATGAGTTTGAGGCAGTAATTATGCCGATGTATAAGGGAGCACCGCAGCTTTACTACCGCAATTTGCTTTATACGGCTGTAACAAGGGCAAAGAAAATGCTGATTTTGGTCGGAAATACAGATACCTTAAAATATATGGTTAATAACAACAAAAAGACAAAACGCTATTCCGCCTTACAGCATTTTTTGGAAAAGGGGTGAGTTCATTGGGCATTCGTCTTTTGTCCATGCTTTTGCCCAATCGTTGTCCGTATTGCCGCACACTGATTCATTCCGATATGACGGAATGTGCGGCGTGTCATGTGCATTTTCCATTATTTCCCCGTATTGAACCTGTGCCGTCAGGGGCGGTTTGTACAGCTCCTTTTACATACGATACGACTGTGCGTGAAGCAATAATTCGTTTTAAATTCCAAAACAAGAAACACTATGCCGACAGTTTCGCCCGTGCCGCCGCAAAAGCGGTGGAGGAAGTTTATAAGGATATGCAGATTGATGTAATTACGGCAGTGCCTTTATCCGCACAAAGTCGGCGGGAGCGGGGATATAATCAGTCGGAGCTTGTGGCACGAAAAATAGGCAGTCTGTTAGATATTCCCTATGAGGAGCTTTTGCTTAAAAACAAGCAGAACCGTATACAACATGAATTGAATTATGAAGAACGCCTTGTCAATGTTCAGGGGGTGTATATTGCACCCCGTCCCGCTAATGTGTTGGGAAAGACGATTTTGCTGACTGATGATATTATGACAACGGGCAGTACACTGTCTGAGTGTTGTAAAGTTCTGAAAAGAAACGGTGCAAGGCGTGTGTTGTGTGTTGTGGTTGCCATGGGCGGCGGAACGGGCAGTGCGTTTTCGCAATAAGGTTATAAAACCTTGAATTTATGAATATCTTTAAAAAACTGAGAAATTATTTGGCGGTTCACCGCATTGAAAGGAAGAGATAAAAATGAGTTTGGATATTGCCATTGACCTCGGAACATCTCGTACACGCATTTTTTTGGGAAATAAAGGTGTTGTTCTTGATGAGCCGTCCGTAATTACGGTTAATCTTGAAAACGATGATATTATTGCAGTCGGTGAAGCGGCTTATCCTATGTTGGGGCGTACCTCTGAGCGTTTGAGTGCGTCTTATCCGTTGGTTGGCGGCGTTATTTCGGATTTGGGACTTGTTGAGGCGATGATTGGTGTATTTCTGAAAAGAGTGGTTTCCACAAGGATTGGTATGCCGAGAGTTGTTGCCTGTGTTCCCGGTGAAATAACGGAAGTTGAGAAACGGGCTGTTGTTAATGCAATCAGTAATGCAGGTATCCGCAAGGTGTGTCTGATTGAGGAAACGGTTGCGGCGGCAATGGGTGCGGGATTGGATATTTTCAGTCCACACGGTTCTTTGGTTGTCGATATTGGTGGCGGTACAACGGATATGTCTGTTATTTCGCTGAGTGGTATTGCGGTTTCCCGTTCCATAAAGCTGGCAGGCAATAAAATGGACGAGGAAATCATTAAGTTTGCAAAGAAGAATTATAATATTTTGGTCGGCAAGAGAACGGCAGAACAGATGAAAATGGAGATTGGCTGTGTTGCACCGCATATTATAGACAAGACTTACCGATTAAAGGGGCGTAATGCTTTGACAGGTATGCCTATGGCAATAGAGGTGACGGCGGAAGATTTGTCTTATGCTTTGCAAGATGTTATTGAGGGCATTGTGCGTGAAATCGAAAATATGTTGGAGGAAACACCACCGGAATTGATTGGTGATATTCACAGTGACGGTATTGTTTTGACAGGCGGCTGTGCAATAATTCCGGGTATTGCGGAGCTGATTAACCAAAAAACGGGTTTGCGTGTTGAAATTGCCGATGACCCGTCCACTTGTGTTATTCGTGGTTGCGGAAAAGCACTGAAATATATTGATGCCGTTGGTAAAGATGACCGTGGCGGTATAAATCCGATTAGTGATGCGTACTGAGTTTACGGTTCAGCTTTCACCCGTCAAAGTCTGTATTGCCATAGGGGTATTGTTTGCCGTATTTTTGATTGGATTTAATGTTTTTTATACAGCGTCTGAAAAATCTTTGGAAATAGTTACGGTATCCGAAATCCCCGAAAGTCATACGGAAGAAGTTTCGGGAATGGAAAACGGACAGGTCAATATCAATACAGCAGATGCAGAAACCTTAGCCACTTATTTGAAGGGTATAGGTACGGTATTGGCTCAACGCATTGTGGACTATCGTGCGGAACATGGAAATTTTGAAAGCATAGAGGACTTAAAGAATGTCAAAGGCATAGGAAATGCCATATTTTCAAAAATCAAAGATAAAATATGCGTATAACAGACTTGGTTTATAACTGTAAAAATTGAGTGAACTTTGATTTTATATATTTAAAAACAGAACAAAGACAAAAACCGTTCAGTGAACTTATTGAAAGCTCAT
>JBJEQG010000108.1:1955-14185 GCA_051881635.1 Acutalibacteraceae bacterium | reverse complement strand
ACAGTAACTTCTTTTGTTACAAAAATCAAAAAAATTGAGAGTTAGTCCAAATCTTTAACAAATGAAATATGGTCTTTTAATGTAACAAATCCATTTTTCTGGTAAAAATGATATGCAGGAACCGTTCTCTCCGTTTGCAAGAAAATATGCGTTATCTGCTTATTTTTGATATATTCTTCAACTTTCTTCAAAAAAGCTGTTCCTATACCCATGCCCTGCTTTTCTATTTTAATACAGAATTCAAAAATATGGTATTCAGTACCACTATACCAATGCATTATACTTCCCATTGATAAACCGATTAGTTTATCATCTTCAAACAACCCCAATGTCAAGGAATTTTTGTTTCCAATTAAGTCTATGATATACTTGTGAAGTTGCACTTGGTCACTCCAATCATCATTCCAAGGTTTATTTGTAAAAACTTCTGCATATAAAGATTTAATTTCTTCTATATACTCAATATTCAATTCCTTTATCATAATATATTCCCTTTTCCAACATCTAATTTATTGCTCTTAGCGACAAAAACATTATACTATGCCAATCAATGAAAATAACCCCCATTTTTCAGAAAAGATATACACATATAAAATTACTTTTATTTTTATTATAACATACGGAAAAACAGGGCGTAAAGCCCAAATATGAAAACATACAAAAAATCCTTTGCCTTATATAAAGCAAAGGATTTCTTATTATTCATTACTTCAAAATATCCCAATAGCCGTCCAATGTTGCGAAATAATCTTCGGGCTTTTCGGCACGGCGGATTTCCACAACAGAACCGTCCTCTCTCAGCAACAATTCAGCGGATTTCAGTTTGCCGTTATAGTTATAACCCATAGCAAAGCCATGAGCACCTGTATCATGGATAACCAAAATATCACCCATATCAATTTTCGGCAAGGCTCTGTCAATCGCAAATTTATCGTTGTTTTCGCACAATGAACCCGTAATGTCATAAATATGGTCGCATGGCTCATTTTCCTTGCCCAAAACGGTAATATGATGATATGCACCGTACATTGCAGGACGCATAAGGTTTACGGCACAAGCGTCTACACCGATATATTCCTTATGGGTATGCTTTTCATGAATGGCAGTTGTCACCAAATGACCGTAAGGAGCAAGCATGAAACGCCCAAGCTCCGTATAAAGTGCTACATCGCCCATACCGGCGGGAACAAGGATTTCTTCATAAGCCTTGCGGACACCCTCGCCGATTTCCAGAATGTCATTCGGTTCTTTGTCAGGTGTGTACGGAATACCAACACCGCCTGAGAGGTTAATAAAGCCGATATGCACACCTGTTTCCTCTTTCAGTTCAACGGCAAGTTGGAACAGAATACGGGCCAAAGTCGGGTAGTATTCATTGGTTACGGTGTTGCTTGCAAGGAATGAATGAATACCAAACTCTTTTGCACCCAAAGCTTTCAAACGCTTGAATGCCTCAGAAATTTGCGGACGAGTCATGCCGTACTTGGCGTCACCGGGATTGTCCATAATAGTTGTTGCAATCGCAAACTTACCGCCCGGATTGTAACGGCAGCAAATTCTTTCGGGAATACCGCATATATCTTTCAAAAAGTCGATATGGGTAATATCGTCAAGGTTGATTGTTGCTCCCAAATCACGGGCAAGCTGAAACTCCTTTGCAGGTGTATCGTTTGAGGAGAACATAATCTCCGAGCCGTCAAAACCGCATTTTTGGCTCATCAGCAATTCCGTATAAGATGAGCAGTCCGTACCACAGCCTTCCTCGTGCAGAATACGCAGAATAGACGGGTTCGGTGTTGCTTTTACGGCAAAATATTCTTTAAATCCCTTGTTCCATGCAAAAGCCTGTTTCAGTTTACGGGCATTCTCACGGATTCCCTTTTCATCATATATATGGAACGGTGTCGGAAATTTCTTTATGATATTTTCCGCCTGTTCCTTAGTAATAAATGGTTTCTTAGACATTGAAACATTCCCCCTATTTTAAAATGCCATGTTCTAATGATACACCATTCGCTCTACTGTTGTCAACCCAAAATCTTCGCAATTTTATGTAGTATATTTTTTTCAACTCCTGCATATAATTTCCTTGTGGCAGTCAATAAATTGCTGTCAATCATCTTATATTCACTTCGGTATTAAATATCAATAAACCATAAAATTAACAAGGAGAAAAATATGAATTTTGTTTCAGCTTTAAAAATAAAAACGCCGTTTGACTCTCGTCTGACGGCGTTGTATCTTTTGAATTTGAGCGACTATATCTTTACTCTGATTTTGCTTTCCACAGGTTATTTTATGGAGGGCAATTTTCTTTTGAGCAATCATATTAACGACTTTGGCGGATTTATTTTAAAGTGCATTGTACCGCTTATACTTTTGCTTTTTATTCGTTGGCGTTTCCGTACCTTGCCTATAAGCAAAATCAAAACCGTTAAATATATCCTTAATGGCAGTATAGTGTTTTACGCACTTGTTAATTTATTTCATCTTTTCGGATTTACGCTTTTGGCTGTTTATTTTTAAAGTATTCTCAGTTCTTTCGGGGAATTTGTCAAGTTGATACAACCGTCTTCCGTAACAACAACCATATCCTCAATTCTTACGCCAAATTCTTCGGGTAAATAAATACCCGGTTCAACGGTAATGACCATACCGCTTTTAAGGACTTTTTCGTTTTCAGGTGATATTGTTGGTTTTTCATGGATTTCCAATCCGACACCATGCCCTGTGGAATGACCGAATTTTCCCTCAAAACCCGCCTGATAAATATATGAACGGCAAGCATTATCTACATCACCGCAAGTAATCCCTGCTTTAACTTTTTGCAAACCACGCATTTGAGCATCTAAAACGACTTGATAGACAAACTTCTGTTTGTCGCTTATATTGCCCATAGCGACTGTTCTCGTCATATCACTGTGATAACCTTCAAAGGTTGCACCGATGTCGAAAAGTACAAAGTCGCCCTTTTCGATTTTTTTGTTATCTGGAACACCATGCGGCATGGAGGTTTTTGCACCTGAAATGGTAATCAAATCAAACGAAACGCCGTCTGCACCAAGTTTCCGCATACGGTATTCCAAATCCAAGGCAACATCACGCTCTGTCATACCGACCGCCAAATGGTTAAGTGTATCCTCAAATGCTTCTTCCGTTAAGCGTTGAGCCTTTGTCATTTTTTCGATTTCGTCGGCACTTTTTACAACACGCATACGCTCAACAATACGGTTAAGTTCACTTGTCTTTTGAACGGTAACTCCACATTCGCCAAATAATTCTTCCATTTTTTTTGCATCGTTAATTGTAAATGCCGAACCCTCTAAAAGAATATCTTTTATATCGTGCATTTTTACTATTTCATGTACGCTGTCCGACAATTTTGCAAATGGTTTAACAACACAGTCTTTGGCTTGTTTTTGTGCCGCCTCAGCATAGCGTGAGTCTACCAAAAGATATGCCTCAACCTTTGTTACCAAAAGGTATCCCAAAGATGATACAAAATCGGTAAAATAACGGCGGTTTTCATTGGAAATCAGCAGAGCAGCGTCTGCACCGTCAGGCAATAGCTGCATCAGTGTTTTTAATCGTGACATAATATCTTGTCAGCCTTTCATAATTTGTTTGAGTGCCAAAAGGGAATATTGATAGCCGTACTTTCCAAAGCCGGCGATTGTCCCTACACATACGGGAGAAATAACGGAATGGTGGCGAAACTCCTCACGGGCAAAAACATTTGACATATGGATTTCAACAACGGGGATTTTAATGGCGGCAATCGCATCTCTTAATGCATAACTGTAATGTGTCAATGCACCGGCATTTAAAACAACGCCATCAAATTTTTCTCTTGCATCATGCAGTTTGTCAATCAAAGCTCCTTCCCAATTCGATTGGAAAATCTCACACGAAAGGGACAGTTCCTCTGCCCATGCCCGAATATCATTGTTGATACTCTCGGCACTTTCCTCACCGTAAATACCCTTTTCACGGACACCAACCATATTTAAATTCGGACCAAGCATAACTAAAACTTTTTTCATAAATAAAATCAACCTCTTTTATTTTTTATCTTCCGCAACTTCATAGACAAATTGAATATTAAGTGTCTGCAACTTTTCGGTAACCGTTTCCAGGAAATGATATGCGGCGGCGGTATAAGCATATTTAAATTTCAGTTCTATCCTAAAATTTTCAAATGTTTTGTTGGGATAATGGGATTTATATCCGCCGGTTTGAATAAAGTAAATATATTGGTTCAGCTTTTTCAAAATCATTTCGATATGTGTATTTTCAAATTGGTCCCAAGTCAGGGCATCGGCTATCAAAAAAACGAGTGTTCCATTTTCATCAACACCCATACCGTCAATTTTATTAGGTTCAGTAACAGACATAAATTTTCTCCTTTTAAGTTTTATACAGTTTTTGGCGGATTTTTCTTTCCATTTTTCGGCGAATAGCGATTGTAAAGCCATGGTCTTCCGATTGCGGCACAAGCAGAACGGATTTCATGCCTGCCAGATTTGCTCCCAAAATATCGGTGTAAATTTGGTCGCCGACAACCAAAACCTTTTTCGGTTTGCGTTTCAATTTTCTTTTTGCACGGTTAAACCCAAACGGAAACGGTTTAAGGCTCATCGCCACACACGGTAATCCTAACTTGTCGGCAAACGGCTGTACACGCTTTTTGTAATTATTGGAACAAATAACAATGTGTATATCATTTTTCAGCAGATTGTCCAACCATTCATGCACCCCGTCATAGACAAGCTGTGAGGACGGCGGCGACAGTGTGTTGTCCACATCTAAGAGAATGGTATCTATATCAAGTTCCCGCAAAAGTTCTATGGTAACATCATCAAATTTATGGAGTGCCACAGTCGGTTTTAAAAGTGCCAAGTTAATACCTCCATTGGACGAAAAAGGACTGTTCCAAGCAACGCCGCAGTTATCCACAAGCGACATTCATACTTGAAACAGTCCCCTTTAAGACTTCTCATTTAAACGCGGCAAAGCAATTATTTATATTTGCGTTTACGAGCCGCTTCAGATTTCTTTTTACGCTTTACAGAGGGCTTCTCATAAGCCTCTCTCTTGCGAACTTCGGCAATAACGCCAGCTCTTGCACACTGCTTTTTAAATCTTCTGAGTGCACTTTCCAGAGATTCGTTATCCTTAATTCTAATCTCAGCCATTTGTCTTCCCTCCCATCCGCCCTGAGGCAGGGGTTTGTGTCATTACGATACCTTTTAATTATACACAATTTCTCCCATAATGTCAAGCCATGATATATGATAATTTTTTCTTTCATTCTCTGTCAACTTTGCACAATAATAGCAAGGTTTTGCCACGCACACCACAAGAGGCGGCGAGCCGCCGCTGGCAAAAATCCCTTTGGAGATTGGAGATAAAAGATTATTTTTAAATTCCCGTTTTTACATCATATCATCAGGCATATTCGGAAACAGACTATCACAAAACGGTTTTCCATCTTTAACGCCCATTTTAACCGTAACGCCAACATCTTCATATACACATTCCACTTCATAATCGGAAGGTTCTGCCGCCATAATCTTTTCGGCAAGTTCCCTAACCGCTTTTTCTGCCAAATCACCGCTTGGAGCAGAAATAGCAGGACCGCTTGGTCCAAAATATATTTCAAGCGGAATTAAATTTCCTTTTGTATCTTCCGCATTGACATATAATGAAAACAAATTTTCCATGTCGGCAGTCAGCATATCGGGTTCACCAAACAATGTTTTTACCTTTCCCAAGTAAAGTGCCTGATACTCTTTGGTATCTTCTAACCCAAGCAGGTTTGCAACATTCGTTCCATATATCTCATGTGAAGCATAGGACGATGATTTTTTGAATACAAACATATCTGTTTTCCTCATGTTTAATTTTAAGTTTTTCGTGCTTTAATAACAAATAATAATATCGGGCGACCTCATAAAGACCGCCCAATAAAATATTCCATTATTTTGCTACTATATTAACCAGCTTGCCCTTGACAAAGATTTCCTTAACGATATTTTTTCCTTCCAAAACAGCGGCAACCTTTTCGTCAGCCTTAACCAATGCCATAACCTCAGCCTGTTCAATATCCGCAGGGATTTGGAGTTTGGCTTTAATCTTACCGTTGACCTGTACGGCAATTTCAACTGTTGCCGCATGACATTTCTGTTCGTCATAAACAGGATAAGCTGCCATGGACGCAAAGCCCTCACCTAATTTACATTCAGCCCAAACTTCCTCTGTAACATGAGGAGCAAAGGGATTCAGCAACAGCGTAAAGATTTTCAGTTCTTCCCTTGTGATAGACTTGGAGTCCTCAATCACATTGATAAGCGACATCAACGCCGCAATAGCGGTATTGAATTTCAGGTTTTCAATATCGTCCCCAACTTTTTTGATTGTTTGGTGGAAAACGGTTTCCATTTCGGGACGGAGAGCCTCGCCCTTCAAAATATTCATCAGGTTATAGTAACGGTCAATCAGGCGGCGACTGCCCTTAATACCAGCCGAACTCCATGGAGCAGCTTTTTCAAAGTCGCCCATAAACATCTCATAAACACGCAGTGTATCCGCACCGTACTGTGAAACAATATCATCGGGATTAACAACATTTCCACGGGATTTGCTCATTTTTTCGCCGTTCTCACCCAAAATCATGCCGTGACTTGTTCTCTTTGCATACGGTTCGGGTGTCGGAACAACCTTGATGTCATACAGGAATTTATGCCAAAAACGGCTGTACAATAAGTGCAGTGTTGTATGTTCCATGCCACCGTTGTACCAATCAACGGGTGACCAATAATCCAATGCTTCTTTGGACGCCAAAGCCTCATTGTTATGCGGGTCCATGTAACGCAGGAAATACCATGAAGAACCTGCCCATTGCGGCATTGTATCGGTTTCTCTCTTTGCGTCCCCACCGCATTTCGGGCATTTTACATTTACCCATGTGTCTATTTTCGCCAACGGTGATTCGCCGTTATCCGTCGGTTCATAGGAATCAACATTCGGCAAACGCAGCGGCAATTCGCTTTCGGGCAACGGCACCATGCCACAACACGGACAATGAACAATCGGAATAGGCTCGCCCCAATAACGCTGACGGGAAAATACCCAATCACGCAGTTTATAATTAACTTTTGCCTTGCCGATACCTGTTTCTTCCAAATGGGCAATAATTTTCTTTTTTGCCTCGTCAACTGTCAAGCCGTCCAAAATACCCGAATTGACCATAATACCTGTGGCACAATCTGTAAATGCCTCATTCTGAACATCTCCGCCCTTAACGACTTCAATAATCGGCAAATTAAACTTCTTTGCAAAATCCCAGTCACGGGTATCGTGTGCCGGAACAGCCATAATTGCACCCGTACCGTAGGAAATCAATACATAGTCGGAAATGAAAATCGGGATTTGGCGGTTTGTCAATGGGTTAATCGCCTCAACACCTTTCAGACGAACACCTGTTTTATCCTTTGCCATTTCCGTTCTTTCAAAGTCGGATTTTTTAGCCGCCTCTTGCTGATAAGCACGAACTTCGTCAATATTCTCCAAACGGTCTGCCCATTTTTCAATCATTGGGTGTTCAGGTGAAATAACCATATAGGTTGCACCATACAGTGTATCGGGGCGTGTTGTGTAGATTTTTAAATCGTCCCCAACGGTTGTTTTAAAGTTGACTTCTGCACCTGTGGAACGCCCAATCCAATTCTTTTGCTGTAACTTAACACGCTCAGGATAATCCACCAAATCCAAATCCTGTATCAATCTCTCAGCATAAGCGGTAATTTTCAACATCCACTGTGACTTAACCTTGCGAACAACCTCACTTGAACAACGCTCGCAAACGCCATTAACAACTTCCTCATTTGCCAAAACGCACTTACAGGAGGTACACCAGTTAACAGCGGTTTCTTTTTTATAAGCCAAACCGTTTTTGTAGAGCTGTAAGAAAATCCACTGTGTCCATTTATAATAATCGGGGTCTGTTGTGTTAATCTCACGACTCCAATCGAATGAAATACCGATAGATTGCAGTTGGCTCTTAAAGCGGGCGACATTTTTCTTTGTAACCTCAGCAGGGTGTACATGGTTTTTGATTGCAAAATTTTCTGTCGGTAAACCGAAAGCGTCCCAACCAATCGGATACAAAACATTATAGCCCTGCATTCTTCTCTTTCTTGAAACAACATCTAACGCTGTATAAGAGCGTGGGTGTCCGACATGAAGTCCCTGTCCTGACGGATAAGGGAACTCAATCAATGCAAAGAATTTCTTTTTGTCGCTTTTTTGTTCGGCATGGAAAATACCTGCATCCTCCCATGCCTTTTGCCATTTCGGTTCTATTTCACTATGCTCGTACTTCAAACCTGTCCTCTCCTTTTTATCTTCTGATTTTGCTCTGTTATGTCAACGGGTGATTTCTTTCCGTTTCCAATTCTATTTCGGGCATATCAACAATTTTGCCGTCCTGCCATAATCTTTCAAGGTCATAATATTCTCTTGCCTCGTCCGAAAAAACATGAACAACCACATCAACATAATCAAGCAAAATCCATGAATTGGAGCGATATCCCTCCGTATGGCTCACGCTGACGCCGTTTCTGTCCAAATAATCCTCAACTTCATCTGCCAATGCTTTAACATGGGTGCTTGAAGTACCCGTTGCAATAACAAAGTAATCCGCAATCGCTGATATATCTGCAATTTCGATGACCTTTATATCCAATCCTTTTTTAGAATACAAAGCTCTCACAGCCAATTTAGCCGTTTCCAAAGAACTCATTTTCTCACACTCCTGTTCATTTTTTAGCAGGGCGTTGCCCCGCACCCCACAAGGGCGGCTCTGCCCTTGACCCGCAAAAGGGGCAAAGTCCCTTTTGAAACCCGTCATTTGGGGATTTATTTTATTATTTCCCGTTTACCGTCAGAAAAATATTTCCTGTATTTTACATATCGTTATTTGCGGGATTTTTGGAAAACAACCTCGTTATAGGCAAAAAAGGTGTCTTCGGCGATTGTGAGTTTGCGTTCAGCAAGGTCAGCTATACTGAAACTCAATCCCTCAATCATGGCGTCCTCCAAACTTTTGTCGGCTGCTTTTCTCATATTCTCGACACCGTCATAATCTCTTTCTTCCGATGTGAAATCTGCAATAAACAGCACTTTTTCCAAAATGCTCATGCCCGCCCGTGCGGTTGTATGATAACGCACAGCATTTAAAATATCTTCGTCCGTAATGCCAAGTTCTGTCTTAATATACGCACTGCCCGAAATGGCGTGCCATAGCTTTTGAGAGCCTTTCTCAATATCATTGAGAACAATACCGCTGTTTTTCATGATTTGGAGCTGTTCATCGGGCGGTGTTTCTTTTGTTATGTCGTGCAGGATACCGGCAATTTCTGCCCTATCGGGGTCAGCACCGTATTTTTTGGCTAATCGCACCGCCTCTTTCGCAACATTGCGTGAATGTTTATAGCGGGCGGTTTTCATTCGTGAACGGATAATTTTATCATATTCCTTGACCGTCAACATGGTTTATCACTCTCCCAAAAATTATACTTTGATTATACCAATATCTCCGACCGCTTTCAAGCACTAATTCTATCTTTTGGAAAACTTCATTTTTTATTCTATCGGCGAAAATGTAACGCCTACGCCATCTCCCAAATATTTTCCGCTGTTATCATACCAATAGTTCCATGCAACAATATCCTCTCGGTGATAGATTTCTCCACCATAGCCGTTATCCGCACGAAACTCCATTGTTTCAAAGTTATAAGTGCCTAACCTGAAATCGTAAAAGTCGCCCATACACGCTAAAAAATAAACGGACTCAACTATATCGTCCTCCTCCAACGGCTTTGGATATCCGACTTCACTTACCTTTTTTAAGCCCTTAATTTTTACTTCCATTTTCCGTTCTCCTTAATTATGCTCCCCAAAATGTCAAACATTCATTTTTGGGAAAATTCAACGCAACAAATAATCGTCTGATACCCTGTACATCGTGCAAAGGTTTCCGGTCAGGTCTTTCAGTTCCGCACCGTCGTTTAATGCTTTTGATAAGGCATTATAAGTTGCACTTGCGGAAGCAAAATTTTTCAAAAGGGCATTTACATTTTCAAATGCCGTTCCGCCCGAAATCGCTTTCATAATGCCGTTTCTAATTGCCATATAAGATGACGATTGTGTATTATAGCAATTCAAGGTTTCACCGTTCCGATTGAAAAAGAGTTTTTCGGGGAAAATCATATCCGACAAAAGAATTTCCAAACAAATTTCGGGGATAAACATATAAAGGTCTTGTGATAAGTTTGTGTCACCGATGAGATTTTCCAAACTCTCCTGATACTGTTCATAATCCTCGTCCGTCTTGCACTGTTCATACAGTTTCATGGCAAGAGCGGTTTTTTCGATGATTTCTTTTTCCGAAATCGGCAAGGGCAAAAGCGTTTCTTCTTCCTGTTCCAAAATAAAAAACTGCTTATGCGAACCGAATTGGGTTGTCCCCCACTGTTTTACAATTTTCGCCACAACGGCACTCAATTCCTCGCTTTTCATGTCGTTAATGCGACACTCACCTATGATTTGACCGTTACCCGAATTTGAGCCGAAAATTTTAACATAAACCATTTTTTGATTTCCGACCCTTTGGGCAATCAGGTCTTTCAAAACACTCCAATACATTTCTGTTTGGGTTTTGTCCTGCGGTGTTTCGCCCATACCGATAATATCACCGAGATAAACACGCCAACGGTGCGGTTGACCGACAAATTCCGTTTCAAGTGTTCTCGGATTGTCGTTGTTCAACATGGCCATAATGGTACTCATCAAGCCAAACATAAAACTGCCCTGTGCCATACCGATTGCCGTTTTCTGGTCTGAACCGAGTGCGGACGAACATTCATAAATATCCCTGTCCCAATCGGGGCATGAGAGGAAAAATTCCTCCGTTGCCAAAGTCGGCTTCATCTGCACAACACGAGCCAAAAGAGAGATATTCCATTCGGGGAAAAATATCGTATCGCCTTTCAATTCTGTTTTGATGTCAAAACAGTTGCAAAGACTTTTCCTCAAAAAATCGGTTGCCTGTTCCATTGACGAAAAGCCGTCAGCGGATTTATTTTTGTCTTTTTTTGTTTTATCAAAAAATTTGTTGGAAAACATTTTCCGTTCCTCCGTTTATATAAAATCGGAATGTTTTTGAACCGCTGAAATATTTTTCTGTTTCATTTGTACAGTTGATTTTGGCGGATATAGTCTGCCACATATGGGTCAACTAAATCCGAAAAGTCCTCGCCATTTTTGATTTTCCGCCGCAGTTCCGTTGACGATACTGTCATAACATGAGCGTCCAAAATTTCCGTTTTCGCACCCATACCCTGTAAGATTTTGGAATGAGCCGCCAATTCTTCAATATCGCTTTGATTTCTCGGCACACCGCAAATGGTTGCCAACGCAAAAATGATTTCGGGATTTTTCCAATTCTGTATGGAAAGGAACATATCCGCTCCCATAATCAAAAACAGTTCGTCATTCGGATAGCGTTCATGAAGACTTTGCAAAGTTAAATAAGTATAGCTTGCTCCGCCACGCTCAATTTCAATACCGTTGACCTCCGCATACGGCAACGCCGCAAAAGCCAATCGGCACATCTCCATGCGGTTATGCGGTGTTACGGAAGTATCATGCTGTTTATGTGGCGGAATAAAAGTGGGTATCACCAACAGACGGTCGATATGCAACACCTCCGAAAATGCCTTTGCCAACGCAACATGACCGTTATGTACAGGGTTAAAACTACCGCCAAACATCGCAATACGCATGAAATTCCTCCTTGCCTTATTTTCTCGGTTTTTTCGCTTTTGGCAGTTCAATTTTGGGGTTGTTTGAATTACGGCGGAACAAAACAAACTTTGAACCGATAACCTGAACCACATCACTGTGGGTTTGCTCCGCCAAAATATCCGCCGCCTCTCTTGAAGTGATGTCGGCGGTTTCCAAAACCTTGCCTTTAACCAATTCTCTTGCCGTCAATGCATCATCTGTCTGACGGACAATATTATCACTCATACCGCCTTTGCCAACCATAACAATGGTGTCAATGTCTGCCGCCAAAGACTTCAAAAACGCTCTTTGTTTACTTGTCAACATAATTTATATTTTCCTTCCCATGCCATTCACTGATTTATAATATTCTCCACATTTTT
>JBJEQG010000108.1:0-1855 GCA_051881635.1 Acutalibacteraceae bacterium | reverse complement strand
GAGCTTTTGGTAGGGGTTTGGGGACTAAGTCCCCAAACTTATGATTGTTCTCTCAACTTTTCGACTAATTGTCGCAAGGCTCGCCCACGATGACTGATAGCGTCCTTTTGTGTTTCGGAAAGTTCGGCAAAGGTTTTGTTGCCCTCCGTAAAGAATATCGGGTCATAGCCGAAACCGCCTTTTCCTCTCGGTGCATAGCCAATTGTGCCGTCCGTTTCTCCACGAACAATAATTTTTTTACCGTCAGGATAATAACAGCAAATCACACAAACAAAATGAGCTGCACGGCTCGGATTGCCTGAACGCATCATCTCACCCAAAAGGGTATTGATTTTCTTTTCATACGGTGTATCTTCACCGCCATAACGGGCGGAATAAACACCCGGACGACCGTCCAAAGCGTCAACCATTAAACCTGAATCATCAGCAATCGTCGGATAGCCCGTCAATTCGCAAACAGTCTTTGCCTTAATCTCGGCATTTTCCTCAAAGGTTATTCCTGTTTCTTCAATCTCACCGACTTCAAATCCCATTTGGGACGGTGTTGTCACGGAAACACCCAAAGGCTTTAAGACACGGCTGAGTTCCTCTAATTTTTTGGGGTTATTTGATGCCAACATATACAACATAAAAAACATCTCCTAAACACGGAACAAAAGTTCCTCACACGCTCCAACCGCTCCTTCGGTCAGAACAATTTATTTATATACAATCAATAACTGTCGGCACTTTTTTCCGGAGCAAACAACGCCTTTGCAAAGGTATGCGGGTCAAAGGGTTGTAAATCGTCCAACTGTTCGCCGACACCGATATATTTAACGGGAATACCCAATTCTTCATGAATTGCAAGAACAACACCGCCACGAGCAGTACCGTCCAATTTCGTCAACACAATGCCCGTAATGCCTGCCGCATTTTTAAATTCTCTGGCTTGATTTACGGCATTTTGTCCCGTTGTTGCGTCCAAAACCAAAAGGACTTCTTTGTCCGATTCGGGCAGTTCACGGTCAATAATGCGGTTAATTTTTTCAAGTTCCGCCATTAAATTTTTCTTGTTGTGCAAACGCCCTGCCGTATCGCAAAGAATAATATCTGCTTTTCTTGCCTTTGCGGCGGAAATAGCGTCAAACACAACTGCCGCCGGGTCAGAGCCTTCATTTTGCTTGACAATATCCGCACCTGAACGGTCAGCCCATACCTGTAACTGTTCAATCGCTGCCGCACGGAATGTATCTGCCGCCGCCACGATAACTTTCTTGCCGTCATTGATAAAGTTCGCTGCCATTTTGCCGATTGTGGTTGTTTTGCCCACGCCGTTGACGCCAATCATTAGAATAACGGACGGCTGTGTTGAAATATTTAATTCCTGTCCGCCCTCCAAAATCTCAGCGATAATATCCGCCAAAAGGTCATGTATGTCGGCGGGGTCAGTGATGTTCTGCTTTTTGACACGGCTTTTCAATTCATCGCATATTTTCTCAGCCGTCACCATGCCGACATCACCCATAATCAAAAGTTCTTCCAATTCCTCAAAAAGTTCATCGTCAATCTTTTTAAAGGATTTCAGCATACTGTCTATTTGTCCGACAATCGTATCACGGGTTTTCTTCAAACCCTCTTTAATTTTAGCAAAAAGACCCATTGTTTTAACCTCCCGTTACTTTAATCTTATCATGATATTATCAGGCTTTCATGCCTAATTTTTGTTCAATTTCAGACGCCCTCAGCTCCAACAATTTTGAAATACCCCTGTCCTGCATGGTTACGCCGTACAGAACATCAGCTTCTTCCATTGTTCCTCGACGGTGCGTGATACAGATAAATTGCGTTTTATCATTCATACGGCGGAGATAAG
>JBJEQG010000107.1:0-50580 GCA_051881635.1 Acutalibacteraceae bacterium | reverse complement strand
AAGGAGTGGTGTAAGCAAAGTTTAATGATTAGTCGCTGCATCATTTTGCGGCACTTGGATAATCCTTTTCATACTGCTCCCAGAACCAATATACAAACGGTATTCCGCAGCTCGGGTTATAAGACTTTGCATACTCTTTCCAAATAGACGGGAGCATACCACCGACTACTGTTTCAAGTTTGTTCTCAGAAATAGCCTGTGCATTTGCCATAGTGATTTTCTTTTCTATATTTTTCATTTTATTTTCTCCTTATTGTATTTCCATTGATATATACGATTGATTTTTAAAAAATCCATGCTTTTTTCAAAAAATAAAAAACAGAGCGGCAAAATACAAAACGCATTTTGCCGCTCTATCAATTATGTATTGTCCAACTGCTGTCTTGCTACCAAATCGGCAAAAAAGCCTTTGGCGTTGATAAGTTCGTCATAAGTACCGTCCTCAATAATATGCCCTTGTTCCAAAACAATAATTCTATTGCAGTTTTTAATAGTAGAAAGCCTGTGAGCAATAACTATTCTTGTACACTTGATATTATCCAACGCCTGTGAAATCTTTTTTTGCGTGATATTATCCAAAGCACTTGTTGCCTCATCGAAAATCAAAATTTTCGGTTTTGGTGCAATCGCTCTTGCAATCATAAGCCGTTGCTTTTGACCGCCTGAAATACCGCCGCTACCCTCCGTAATTATGGTATGCATTCCCATAGGCATAGCCCGTATCATATCGGCAGCATTGGCAGTTTCCGCAACTTTCCATGCTTCCTCCATTGTCAAATTTGAAGCAGAAACGGAAATATTTGAGAATATATCTCCTTGGAACAGCTTTCCGTCCTGGGTAACAACTCCCATGTTTTGTCTTACGGATTTTAAATCCAACTTATTCAGGTTTTTATTATCATAAAAAATATTACCGCTTTGCGGCTTTTCAAAACCCAAAAGCAACCGCACAAGCGTGGATTTTCCGCAGCCTGTTTTTCCGACAATCGCTATATAGTCGCCTTTATTGATTTTCAATGAAAGATTATCAATAACAACGGGAGAACTTTCGTTATAACGGAATGTTACATTCATCAGTTCAATATTTCCGTTCAGACTTGTTACCACGCTTTTATTTTCAGAAATTTCAGGCTTATTGTCAAGAATAGGCTTTACAACCTGCAATATAGGTCCGATTGATGCATAAGTTGCTGCAATACTGACAAGCTGTGCCAAAGCACCACTGACATTGCCATAAGACATCGTAAACGAAAGATAATTCGCTACACTTACATTATTTATAACTGCAAGATAATAAATGGCAACTGTTCCAATCATTGAAATAGCTGTGGAAAAAACGCCTTGCAACTTTAAAAACAGTGGCGGATTGTATGTATAATTCGCCAACTTTGAATAAACATTCGCCCATTTTCCAAAAGCACGGTTTTCCGCACTTGTCAGCTTAATCTTCTGTATGCCCGAAATAAGAGAATAGCTCAAACTATTTTCCTCGATACTGAGATTTAATCTTTTCTGAGTAATTTTTATCTGCCACAGCGTACCAATCAACGAAAAAACAAGTGTAACAACTAAAACACCTAATGCTAACCATGACAGTGACGGTGCAAAGCGGAACATCTGTGAGAAATACGCAAAGGAAAACAAGGATGTCAATCCCGTTGTGAGGATTGTATTGACAAGCGTGGAACATAATGTACTCAAAGAACCCAATCGGCTTGCAAGGTCGCCTGCCGTATAGGATTTAAAAAATGATGTGGGCATTGACAAAACCCGCATCATTCCCGCAGCTTCAACAGCTATATCCATTTTGGTCTGCATTCTTTTCAAAATCAGTGATTTTGTTATTCCCAAAAGAAGTGTTGAAACTGCCACACCCAACAGCATAAGCGTTGTTGAGAACAGCAGCGAAAGGCTGCCCGATGTAATCAATTTGGAAAAAATAAAATTATTGATTGTCGGACTTATAAAACCCAAAAATGTTATGAACAATGTTGCAAGACCTAATGCAACAAAGTCCTTTATGGAAAGCGACTGTACAATAAAAATCAACAGGTCTTTAATTCCGATTTCCCTTTGAGGTAAAGGTTTATAAAAACAAAACGCTTCTTCGTTAATTTCTTTTGCCGTATTTCTATTGATGTGTACTTTTTTTCCAAGTGAGGCATCATAATAGTAGTAACCCTTAAATTTATCCGGGACTAAGGCAATAAGCTCTCCGTCTTTTTTTGTTCCAAGAAAAACACCCACAGCGTCCTCATACCATTTTTCTTTAAGAAGAACATTTTTTCGCATTATACCCGATGGACGCATGGCATATTCCAAAATATCATTAACATTTGTCAGGCTTTTTGGGATTTTCTGTTTTTTGATATGGTAATAATGAAAAATGGTTTCAAGTGCGTCCTCCGCTTTTTCCCTATCGTTCCTAAAAGCGGCATCAATCGCAGAATTTCCCACAACAGACGCTTTCATTCTCGCAAAGGACTGAGCAACCGTTTCATTGTCTGTTTTTATTCTCTCTTTAATTTGTTCGTCAAACCAACCCAAATTGCTCTCTCCTCACTCGTTTGTAATCAAACTTTTATAATGTCCGTCATTTTTTATAAGTTCGTCATGTGTACCTCTTTCGACAATTTCTCCATTATCAATAACCACAATTTCATCGCAGTCCCGAATTGTTGAAAGTCTGTGTGCCACAATAACACAAGTGATATTTCTTTCTTTAATTGCCCTGACAACCTCATATTCTGTTTTGGCGTCCAAAGCACTTGTCGCCTCGTCCATAACAATAATAGTCGGATTTTGTGCTAAGGCTCTTGCAATCTCAATACGCTGTTTTTCACCGCCTGAAAAATTACGCCCGCCTTCAATGATTTTATAATCATAGTCCAATTCCCGTTTGGATATTTCTTTATGAATTTGGGCATCAAAAGCCGCCATAATCATATCAATATCGGAAACAGAGTTATCCCACATTTTGATATTATCGGCTACCGTATCTTCAAAAAGCACAATTTCCTGGTCAACAACCGCAACAGACGATGTAAATATATTGCGGTTGATTTCGTCAATTTTTTTACCGTCAAAAAGGATTTCTCCTTCCCATGGTGTATAAAGTCCTGCAATCAATTTTGCTATGGTAGATTTGCCACAGCCCGAAGCACCAACAAGGGCAATCGTTCCGCCCGACTTGACCGAAAAACTGATATTTTTCAAGACAGGCTTTCCAAGAGGTGCATAACCAAAAGTAATATTTTTAAATTCAATATTTCCGCTCAGTTTTCGTATTTCCTCATCTTTGGGAACAGTGTCATTATATGCCTGTTCAGGGTACTCCATAATATCATCAATACGCTCCATGCTTGTACGCATTTCCTGAATTGTTTGGCTTGCGGAAATCAGCGTTTTGGCAGGAGAAGAAAATGCCGATATAAAACTTTGAAACGCTGTCAGCATACCTATTGTAAAATGACCATTCATAATCATCCAAACGCCAATGGCTAAAATGGCGATATTGGTAAGAGAAGATATAAGTGTTGGAATAAGACCTATATAAAGGTCTTTTTTGGCAAATTTCACTTTGCTTGAATTTACTGCCGCCTGATAATCCGCCCAACGGTCAAAATATCCGTTTTCCGCACCGCTTGCCTTGATTGTTTCTATAATCTCAATTCCTGACACTGTACAGCTTGCTAATTTTGCCGCATCAATCATTTGGGTTCTCATAACATTTATTCGTTGATTTGAAAGAATTTGTGCCGTAATGATATTGACAATAATGGATAAAACGCCAATCGCCGTCAGCAAGGCACTATATCGAATCATGACGCCAAGATAAAATATCATCATCAGAAATTCAAAAATCAATGGAGCAAAGGTGTTAATCATAACTGATGCTATGGACTCATTACTGCCCTTTCTTGATGTAATATCGCCCGCCAATCTTTGCGAGAAAAATCCCATTGGCAAACGAAAAATATGCCACATATACTGTGCGTTGGCAGTAACCGCAAGTTTTCCGCTGATTTTCAGATTATAAATTGCCTGAATAAATCCAATAATGATTTGCAGAAAAACTAAAAGTGATAAACCGCCAATAAACGGATAAAGCCATTCGGGATTGCTGCCCGTCAGCAAACGGTCAGTAAATACACGGGTAAAGCCCGGCTGAATAACTCCTATAAGTGAAACAACAAGAGTCATCAATATTGTAAACACAAGAGCCGATTTTGTATCTTTCAGTCGTCTTTTAACAAAGTTTTTGATACTTTTTGGACTTCCGTCCGGAATAAAACTTTCGTCCGGCTCAAATATAATACAAATACCCGTAAAAGACTTGTCAAATTCCTCCATACTGATTTTTACAGTACCACGGGCAGGGTCGTTAATTACCGCATTTTTTCCTTTGAAACCGTTAAGTACAACAAAATGATTAAAGTTCCAATGAATGATACATGGAAACGCTCCGCCCTCTTTCAGAAAATCTGGTTCTGTTTTATATGCCTGAGCCTTTAACCCATAACTTTTGGCTGCCAGAACCATATTTTTTGCATTAGAGCCGTCACGGGAAACACCACATTGTTTGCGAACTTCTTCAAGGGCAACCCATTTTCCGAAATACGCCAAAATCATATCCAAACACGCTGCACCACATTCAAGTGCCTCCATTTGCATAACAACGGGAACTTTTGCTGCCCCTTTTGTAATGAGCGGTCGTATTTTATTCAGTCTATCCATTATGTTCACCCTTTATCGCTCCATATAAAGGAAATCGGATTGATGACTTCCGTAACTATGGAAACATTTGTTTTTCCGCTCAAATTTTCTTTTCCGTCTTTTACATTTTCAAGCTGAACAAGATAATACCACCCGTTCTCATCAAGCGAAAAGAGATACATTTCATATTCTCCGATTTGTTTGCCGATTTGTTCTGTTGAATATGGTCTTTCGGAAACATTAGTAACTGTTGTTTCAAGCGTACCGATTTTAGCGGTCATGCCCTGCTTTATGGTATGCACCTCCGTATCGGGTATAAGACAATAAATGACATTGTCCTTTGCTATACCAACGGTATCAACATTTGTTTCAACCCGTCCAAAAATAGCCCAAAACAGACCGGCAACAAGAATAATTGCGATTGCCAAAATCGCCGCCCATGCTCCGAAGTTTGTCACTTTAATATAATCCTTCATTCTGTCGGGCGAGTTAATTCTGTCAAGGCTCGACTGCCTAAATATACTTTTTTCCGGTTCACTCATATTCACACCTCATTCGGATAATCATGTTTATTATTATAACAAAAAAGGTCAGACAATGCAATAATTCAGCATTATCCAACCTTTTTCATGTTTTAAGTTACTTTTAATTTTCATTATCAGTCTTTTTATCAGCTAATGCATATCCTGCCGCCGCTAAACCCTCCAAACTGTCTACATCTAAGGCTACCGCATTTCCAAAAATCGGGAACGGAATAACCTTTTTCTCTCCAAAAAGCTTTGCCCTCAACCGTTCCTTTAAATCTGTTTCACGGGAAAAATCCGCCTTTGTCAACATTTCTTCAAACTTTTTCATAATTAAGCTCCTTTCTAAATTTATTTCATAATTAAAGATTACATAGATTTAAATTTTCGCATTTTTTAATGCTTTCATTTATATATACGAATGACATTTCAAAAATCCACGCTGTTTTTGAATATATTTCAAAAAAATTTTTTCAAAAAACAAACGGACAATAAAATATTGCCCGTTTGTGATTTTTAATCTATAAAATATTTTTATTCTGACTTATTTAACTGTTCTGTGATATTTCCGTTTGCATCAGCATGAAGTTTCACCACAATGTTTTGTGATGACGATGTAATTTGATCATCAGAGCTTGTTTTGTGTGAAGATTTAAATGTAATGGTAACATCGCCCTCGCTGACACCCTTAAAAACAAATGTATGCATACCGCTTAAACCTTTGCTTCCCGCTCCGTTGGGAATATATTCGTCCAAAACTTTTTCGACAACACCTTCATTATCAACACTATAAACCCAATTTGCTTCGGAAAGCGTTGTTAAGGCAACTTCATATTGGTTGCCGTCAATTTTTCTCATTTCTGTGATATTCCCGTTATCGTCAACATAGAGTGTAATTTTCTTTGTTTGAGCGATTTCATCGCTGTCTGCTTTCATGTATTTAAATATCAGTATAACATTTCCCTTTTTTACACCCTCAAAACTGTATGTCTGTACACCGCCTGTACCTGCCACATCTCCCTCTGTTTTATTTGGTGTGTATTCATTTGCGGTTTCCTTAACGATACCTTCTTTATTGACTGTATAAGTCCATGTATAACCTGTTGTAGCATTAGCATCAAGGTTAATTGTATATGTCTTATCCTGTACCTTACTGATATTGCCGTTGGCATCAACATGGAGCTTTACTGTTTTTGTTTCAATAGTTGAATTATCCTCCCAGGATTTTGCATATTTGAATGTAACTGTAACATTACCCTCTTTGACACCTTTAAAGCTATATGTTTGTGTGCCACCTGTACCTACCATACCTTCTTCCGCTTTATCCGGTGTATATTTATTGACTTCCTCTTTAATAATTTCCTCTTTGTCAACAGAATAATTCCATGTATAACCTGTTGTCGCATTACCTTTCAAATTGATTGTATAATTTTTCATATTTATTTCTTCTTTATTTGATGTTTCTTCGGAACTTTCCTGTTTGGAAGATGTACTGCTTGAAGAATTTACTGAACTTGCGGGATTTGCACTGTTGGAATTACAGCCTGTCAAAGCTAATGCTGATACACTGCACAAAGTAAGTAAAACAGCAACAACTGAAATCGCCTTTTTTGATGAATTTTTCATAATGATATTTCTCCTTTTGTACCTGTTTTTTGTGTTTTCAGTTATATATACGATTATATATCTTTTTATCCACGCCATTTTTTAAAAATTTTCAAAAAAAACAGGTAATGACATTTCTGCCATTACCTGTACCAAATTCAGATTAAGCCTTGCGGATATGCTGTGTTTTTTGGCGTGTTCTTGCGTTATACTTCTTAATTTCAACCATGAAAACAGCCGTCATAAAAATACCGGCACAAAGAATAATTGCTGTTGTAATCAAGGTTTTTATAGCAGAAGAACTGTTTGTTGTATAGGTGGACATCTGAACTGCCTGTACTTTTGCCTCTGCAACGCTTGCCAATGCTTCATCGGAAATTTTTGCCGTATTCAGGATTGCTTTTTGACCAATTTCGGAATTTTGTCTGGACGCTTCCGTGTCAATCGCATTTCTTGTGCTTTCGTCAACAACGCCTGTAATTTCCAAACCGCTGTCTGCCTGGAAAAGCTTTACAGCATCTTCCATATCATTCGTATAAACGCTTGTGCTTGGACCGTCATAATAGTTGATTGTCGTCAGCTTATACTGTAAGTCGGCAACATCATCACCTGAATAACCGACTGCCAAAAGATTATAATTTTCGCTTTTAGGTGCATCGTCGGAATTTAAAAGCTCAATTTGCTCGGCAGTCAAAGTTTCTGAGGGTTCATAACCTGCGACAACCTGGAAAGCATTAACTGCTGTCAATGTTTCGTCATCAAAAACCTCGCTCGGTGTACCGATATAATATCTCAATTCAATCAAGCGTGCCTGAACCTGTGTAACCAATGCACTCTGCATACCGTATGTTATAGAGCCGACATTAGGATTACGAACGGCACTTTCTCTATACAAAGATGTTTGGGTTCTGCTGTCAGCCTCACCCGAAACACGAAGTCCCGCCTCTGTTTGGAACAGCTTTACGGCACATTCTGTTGCTTTACCGTAAACACCCGTAACTTCATCGGTATAATAACCCAATTCAGCCAATCGTGCTTGCAGGCGTGTAATCGGAGCAGTCACACCGTCATCATAATCTCCGACACTCAAAGTCTTATAGCCTGTTACGGCATCGTTTGACATCAAAGCATTATAAGTGTTGCCGTCTACAATACCTGTAACATCTAACTTTGAATTTGTTTGGAAAGCAGCAACTGCTTCATATGTATTATTACCAAAGTAACCTGTTGTGCTGTCATCGGCATTCAAATAACCCAAATAAGCCAAACGCTTTTGAATTGTTAAAACATTTTCGTTTTCATCGCCGTAAACTGCGATTGTTGGGTTTTCTTCAACATTTGCTTCGGGTTCGCTTTCCTCGATAACCGGCTGGCTTTCCACTTCGGAAGTTTCCTGTACAGGCTCCGGAATAACATTGTCAACCTGTGACGGTTCTTCCTGTGGAACTTCTATTTTTGAAGGTTCCGGCTTAGAAACTTCTTCTTTTGAAACTTCTGGTGTTGATGTTTCAACCTTAGAAACGGTTTCCTCTGTATTTGAGGGCGGTTGAGGTGCTGTTGCCGTTGAATAATCCGTTGCGGCATAAGCACTGTCCGGCGGAGCGATATTTGATGCACCGCTTGAAGCGAATGTATATGTAACACCGTCCAATGTACGGGTTGTATTTACAAGGTACTCACCATTTTCATAGTAGAAAGACTGACCGTTGAACAGTACCCAACCGTTTGTTGGATAAGATACGCCGTCAATTTTAAACCATTCAACCCATGATTTGTTATAAACGCTTTGGAGAACGATGTCCGAATTTTCATCACGGGCATCAACTGCCATACCTGAACCGATATAAACGCCAACATGACCGGGCTGATGCAAACCCAAACCATGAATATTCGGGATACCGTTGCTGACATAGCCCCATTCATCAGACGCACCGAGCATATCCGTACGGATACCACCGACACCGTTGTAGGACCAAATCAAACCGGAGCAGTCAACCGCACCGGGTGTTGTGCCGCCCCAAACATACTGCCAATCTTCATTATAAGCCTTCATAACATGAGCACAAAGTCCCACGCCTGTGCTGCTTTCGGCAAATGCCATTGTCACGCCGTTAATCATAACCATTGTTGACATGGAAACAGCCATAGCAACCGCAACGAGTTTTCTAATCAATTTTCTCATAAAGTCATAAAACTCCTTTCCGACTTTACTTTTTGTACAATTTGGATATAAAAATTCCACAAGGGAAAAAGAAAGAAACAAAAGTTACGAAGAATAACAAAATCAAATCCAAATTATTTCAAACTTGTTACTATTTGCTTTTAATCATACCACTTTACCAAAAAAAAATCAACCCTTTTTATAAGATAGAGCCGTCAAACGGAAATATTCGGCAAATTGCACAAAACCCCCGAAAAACCTAAATTATGTTCTACCCCCAAAGTCTTTTTTTGAGTAAATAACATTTGCACCTTTTCGACATATATGTTATTATAATAAAATGGATTGAGTCAACTAACGGGTGTTTTTCCCGTTCAAAATCATATAAATGAGGTGTTGGATTATGGCAAAAAAGCATATTGCCGTACTCTTTGGCGGTGCGTCCTCCGAACATGAAGTTTCGAGAGTTTCCGCCTCTTATGTCATAGATCATATTCCGTCTGACAAATATGAGGTTATCCGTATCGGTATCACTAAACAGGGACGATGGTATCTTTATAACGGCAGTCTTGATGATATACGCAGTGGTGCATGGGAAAACAACCCCGAAAATCGTGTGGCTTTTATATCTCCCGATACTTCTGTCAAGGGTATTGTCGTATTGGACGGTGAGAAAGCCGAGATTATTCCGATTGATGTTGCATTTCCCGTTTTACACGGCAAGTATGGTGAGGACGGTACGGTTCAGGGACTGTTCCGTTTAGCTGGTATTCCGTTTGTCGGCTGTGATGTTTTGGCATCTGCCGATTGTATGGATAAAATCGTCAGCAATATTATTTTTGAACATGAGAGAATCGAACAGGCGGCTTTTACATGGCTGTACGCTTATGAGTACCGTCAAAATCAACAAAACAGTTTGGATAAAGTAGAAAAGGCATTGCCTGCTTATCCGATTTTTGTCAAACCATCAAATGCCGGTTCTTCCGTAGGCGTTACAAAGGCGAACAACCGTGAGGAACTGAAAAAAGCGATTGAAATTGCCATGCGTGAGGACGACCGTATTCTTTTTGAAGAAACTATTGTCGGTAAAGAGGTTGAATGTGCCGTCATGGGCAACGACCACCCGATTGCCGCCGTTCCGGGAGAAATTGCTCCCGCCAATGAATTTTACGATTACGAGGCAAAATATCAAAATGACGCCTCTTTGCTGTTTATTCCCGCCCGCATTTCCGAAGAACTTGCGGAAAAAGTGCGTACAACGGCAATCAGAGCTTATAAAGCTATCGGCTGTACCGGTCTTTCCCGAGTTGATTTCTTTGTTACCGATGACGGCAGAGTCTTGTTGAACGAAATCAACACCTTGCCCGGATTTACTTCAATCAGTATGTATCCGAAACTTATGGCGGCTTATGGTCTGAAAGGTTCGGATTTAATCGAAAAGTTGATAGATTACGCATTTGAGAGGTTTGAAAATCATGTCTGAAAAAGCGATTGGTGTTTTTGACTCAGGTTTGGGCGGATTAACCGCCGTCAAAGAACTTTTGAATGTTTTACCTCAGGAAAATGTTATTTATTTTGGTGATACAGGGCGTGTTCCTTACGGTAACCGCAGTCAGAAAACAATAAAAAAATATGCCCTGCAAGATGCCTCTTTTTTGCTTACACAAAATGTAAAAATGATTATTGCCGCCTGTGGAACTGTCAGCTCCGTTGTTGCCGATTTGGGCGAAAAATTGCCTGTTCCATTTACAGGTGTTGTCGCACCGACCGCTGCCGCCGCCGTTTCTTCCACGCACAACGGCAAAATCGGTGTTATCGGTACTTCGGCAACGATTGCAAGTGGTGCTTATAAAAGAGAAATCGAAAAACTTGACAGTCATATTTCCGTTTATCAGAAAGACTGTCCCCTGTTTGTACCGCTTGTTGAGAACGGCTTGACCTCTCCAAGTGACCCGATTGTCCAACTTGTTGTTGAACGCTATCTTGCACCCATGAAAGAAACAGGGATTGACACCCTTATTTTAGGCTGTACGCATTATCCGATTTTAGCACAGGCAATTTCCCAATTTGTCGGTGAAAGAGTGCGTTTAATCGATTCAGGGCGTGAAACGGCACTTTATGCTGCTACAATGCTGAACCGTCACCAGCTTTTAAATCTCAGCGGTCAAAGAGGCACAGCCTCTTACTATGTCAGCGACACCATAGAAAACTTTTCCAATTTGGCGGGAATTTTTCTTGGACGCAACATGAACCATACTGTCACCCATGTGGATATTGAACAATTTGAGGAATAAGGAAGAAAGCTATGGAAGAGAACTATATTTTGAGCGTCTGCGGCACACAATACACAGGCGAAGAACCTGACAAGGTTGAACTGCAAACCCGTGCAGCTTATGTTATGAAAAACGGCACACGCTATATTTCTTATAAAGAATATAATGAACAAAACCCCGACCAACCGTTCCGCACCACAGTCAAGGTTGACTCAAACAATGTTGTCACGGTTATTAAAGGCGGCGATGTTTACCATAA
This sequence comes from Acutalibacteraceae bacterium, assembly GCA_051881635.1. GTDB lineage: Bacteria > Bacillota > Clostridia > Oscillospirales > Acutalibacteraceae > JBJEQG01. The sequence continues at coordinate 39,042 of JBJEQG010000107.1, read as the reverse complement.
CCTTATTTTGGAAAAAGGTGTGCGTCACCACTGCGATTACAAAACGCCCTATGGCACATTGTTTTTAGGCGTATTTACGGAAGATGTCAATATTCAGCTTGACGAAAAAGGCGGCACTTTAGATGTCGCTTATAATTTAGATGTTGATTCTGAGTTAATCAGCAAAAACAGATTATCACTCAAATTAGAGGAGGTTCACTAAAATGTCCGAAACCGCTTTTAATACCGTTAAAAATTTAAGAACCGCTTTATTAGATGCTATCGGCCGTTCCGTTGCCAACGGTTCTTTGCCGAACGAACCGTTGCCCGATTTCAATATTGAAACGCCTGCTGACCGCAGTCATGGTGATTTGGCGTCCAATGTTGCTATGGTATCGGCTCGTGCCTTTAAATCCGCTCCCCGCAAGATTGCGGAAACCATTGCCGCACACCTTGAATTAGAGGGAACAATGCTCTCACGCTGTGAGATTGCCGGTCCGGGCTTTATGAACTTCTTTTATGACAAAAGCTACTACACCGCCGTTATCAATGAAATAGAACAAAAGGGCAACACTTACGGTCACTCCGATTTCGGGGGCAGAAAAAGCGTATTAGTTGAATTTGTTTCCGCCAACCCGACAGGTCCAATGCATATCGGAAACGCCAGAGGCGGTGCTTTGGGCGATGCCCTCGCAAGTGTTCTCTCTGCCGCCGGTTATCATACATCCAGAGAATTTTATGTCAACGATGCCGGCAACCAAATTGAAAAGTTCGCCACTTCTTTGGAGGTTCGTTATCTCCAACTTTATAAAGAGGGCATTGAAATGCCTGAGGACGCTTACCATGGTGCAGATATTACCGCTCATGCCAAAAAATTTGCGGAAATCCATGGTGACGCTTATGTCAACTGTAATGCCAAAGAACGCCGTGATGCTTTGGTTTCCTACGCTTTGCCGCTGAATATTGCACAGCTTGAAGCTGACTTGCTGACCTATCGTGTCAAATATGATACATGGTATCGTGAAAGCACTCTCCACCAAAGCGGTGCGGTTAAGGATATTATAGAGCGTTTGAAAGCAACAGGCTGTACCTATGAAAAGGAAGATGCTCTTTGGTTTAAAGCGTCCGATTTCGGTGCGGATAAGGACTTCGTTCTTGTGCGTTCCAACGGTATCCCAACCTATGTTGTTCCCGATATTGCTTATCATTACAATAAACTTGTCACCCGTAATTTCGATAAAGCGATTGATATTTTGGGTGCAGACCACCATGGCTATGTTCCACGCCTGAAAGCCGCTTTGACCGCACTTGGCGTTGATGCTTCACGCCTTGATGTTGTTTTAATGCAAATGGTTCGTGTTGTGCGTGACGGTGTGGAAGTAAAGATGTCCAAAAGAAGCGGAAAGGCAATTACATTAGTCACACTTCTTGAAGAAGTCCCGATTGATGCCGCAAGATTTTTCTTCAATATGCGTGAGGCAAACAGCCATTTCGATTTTGATTTGGATTTGGCAATTGAAAAATCCGCTCAAAATCCCGTTTACTATGTACAGTATGCCCATGCAAGAATTTGCAATATTATAAAGGGTTTGCAGGATGCAGGTATCGAACAAAGAGCGTGTACCGCTGAGGAATTATCACTGTTGACCGCTCCCGAAGAATTGGAGTTAATTTATAAACTCTCGACAATGACAGGTGAAATTATCGCCTCCGCAAAAGACTATGACCCATCCCGCATGATTCGTTATGTTATGGATACAGCCACACTGTTCCATAAATTCTATAATGCCTGTCGTGTTAAAGGTGAAGACGAGTCCTTAATGCAGGCTCGTTTAGCCCTTTGCACAGCCACACGCACCGTTATCAGAAATGTATTGGAGCTGTTCAAAATTGACGCTCCCGAAGTTATGTAAACCGATTGTTATAATAGGCGATAAAAAAATAACAATCAACATTGATGTTGTTTAAGTGACAGAGAATGGGGCAATCTATCTTATGGATTTCGACTTTCTATTTCCGCTTGTCATCGGCGGTTCTTCCTGTATATTTGATTATACACCGTTTAAGCAATCTCCTTTTCAGGCAGAACAATTTCTTATATCCAATCCCACTGAATTTCAGTTATCTTTAAAAACTCATGTTCAGAATGGAGCAAAGGCGGTTTTAGCTCCTACTTTTTCGATGTCCTATGCACAGTTGGAAACACTTTTTCCTGATATTGAGGAAGTTTGTGAAAATTTGTACGCACGCCTTATCGAACTGACAAGAGCGGCGGTTGGGGAAAATATTGCGGTTGGCGGTTGTGTACCGCCAACAGACTTGACACTCCGCCCCTATGGAGATACATCTTTTGAGGAAATCTGTAATATCTACTTTCGGCATATCCGTTTATTGCGTGATGCAGGGGCTGATTTTATTCTGATTGACCGACAAAATTCCTTAGCGGATATTCGTGCCGCACTTTTGGCGTGTCACAGTCTTTCCATTCCTTCACTGACCCTTTTGGAAACAAATGATGACGGGGAAACGGCAAACGGTACGGCATTTTTCCCCGCATTGGTTACAGCACAGGCTCTCGGCACAATGTCACTGGGACTTTATGACGAAAACGCCAAAAGCAATCGTTTACTCTTTAAAAAAGCCGAAACCTGTCGTACAATACCTTTGCTTTTATCCTGTACGGAACAAACAAACATAGAGCGTGTCCGTTCAGCCGTACATCGTGGTGTTGGTGTTGTTTTGACGGGCTGTCATACTGATTTGACAAAACAGCTTACAGAAAACATAGGCAAAGAAGAATTTTGCTTTGCCGACACCGATGTTTCCGGCGAATTTGCAGCCGTTGAAAGAGAAATGTTCTTTTTACCTGATGATATAGAATTGACCGAGCCAATCTTGTGCGACGGCAATATGGAAGAAAAACTCATTGAAATTGAGGAAAACAGTGACGGCAATATGATTTTCATTTATCTCAATACGCCAGATGATGCCATTTTACTTGCCGAATACGGCGGTTTTGCTACTATGCCAATTATGGTGCATACTAATAATATTACGGTTTTAAAAACGGCTTTGCGGTGTTTTCAGGGGCGTCTGGTTGTAGACAAAAACTGCGATATTGATGAAGGCGACTTGCTTCATGTTGTACGAAAATACGGAGGTATTTTATATTAGTGAAGAAAGGGAAACAAATATGAACGCAATAAAAAACTTTTTTACGAAGAACACTTGGGGATTGCTTTTATGCTTGGCGATTGCAATACCCTCATGGTTTTTCGGAAAATTACTGCCTGTTGTCGGCGGCCCTGTTTTTGCCATTTTAATCGGCATGATTTTAACGCTTTTTATAAGGAAAAAGGAGAAACTGCAAGACGGCATTACCTTTACTTCAAAAAAAATTTTACAGTATGCCGTTGTTCTTTTGGGATTTGGACTTAATCTAACCACCGTACTTCAAACGGGAGGACAATCTTTGCCCGTTATTATCTCAACCATTACGGTTTCTTTGGTTGTCGCTTTTCTGTTGCATAAAATCATGAAAGTTCCGTCCAAAATTTCCACGCTTGTCGGTGTGGGGTCAAGTATCTGCGGCGGTTCTGCGATTGCCGCAACCGCCCCCGTAATTGATGCTGATGACGAGGAAATTGCCCAATCCATTTCCGTTATCTTTCTGTTTAATATTATTGCTGCATTGATTTTTCCGACTTTGGGTAGTTTGTTGGGGCTTTCCAATGAAGGTTTTGGTTTATTTGCCGGAACAGCGGTCAATGACACTTCTTCCGTAACCGCAGCCGCTTCCGCATGGGACGGTATTCACGGGAGCAATACGCTTGATAATGCAACTATTGTAAAGCTGACACGCACATTAGCAATTATTCCGATTACCCTTGTTTTGGCATTTTTCAGAACCATTAAATCCAAAAAGGCAGCAAAAAACAATGGTCAAAGTAATACAACTACACAAAAAATCAGTCTTAAAAAGATTTTCCCTTTCTTTATTCTGTTTTTCATATTAGCCTCTGTTATCACCACAGTTGCCACAAATTGCGGTGTACCGTCCGCATTTTTCTCCCCGTTTAAAGAACTGAGCAAGTTTCTTATCATTATGGCTATGGCAGCAATCGGTTTAAATACAAATATTGTCAAGTTGGTTAAGACCGGCGGAAAACCGATTATTATGGGACTTTGCTGTTGGATTGCAATTACCGTTGTCAGCCTGTTTATGCAAAAAGTTATCGGCATTTGGTAAAGGTGGTGTTTCTCTATGAAACTTTTAAAAGTTTCAAGCGTATTTTTAACGCTTTCTGTTTTGAGCCTTATAATCGCCTGTATATTATTCTTTGAAAGCAATACCCAACAGGCGATTGCCCATATTTTCTTCTTTATATCCGAAAAAGACTGTACACCGGCCTTTTTCGGTACATTGTCGGCGATACTATGTTTGCCCGCATTTATTTTGATTTACCAATCTTACAGCGATGCTTATCATACCGCACAAAGAAAATTACAAGACAGCCACCTTTCTCAGGAAATCGAAAAATAAACTTCAAACAAAAAGAGCCGAGTTCTCCACTCGGTTCTTTTTCATTATAAATCAATTTTTCTCATTGTCCTAATTGATACGGTAAACAGCATAGTTGTGTGCGAATATCGTTACAACACCTAAGCGTTCTTTTTTGGAATAAAAATTCAGAGAAGAAAAATATTTCTCCATAATATCAGCTTCGGAAATTACCGTTGTTTCACTGCTTCCCTCTGCAAGATATTCGTATTCAGCTATTTGCTGGTTTTCCAAGTCCGCATTATCAGTAATCAAAAATACATAAACCGGTTTTGAAGTTTTTAATGCGTCCATTTTTTCATTCATATTTTCCAGTTCAGCAAAAGTTGTATAGAAAACCCGATTGACATTTCTTAATTCAAACGAAAAACACTCCATACGCCATTCCAGATAATCGACAATAATACAATCACTGTCTGCCGTTATCTCGGATAAATCCCCGATATTATGTGTTCCCTCAAAGAAATATTCCGATTTTACACGGGAAACATTACAGCCTAAAAGCAGTATAAATAATACAGCAACAATTTGCCGGCTGTATTTTACAAATGCGTTGATTTTAATTTTACGAACAAGCCAATAAATAAACGCAACCGAAACAATCAATACAAATGGATAAACCACGAAAACATATCTGTCACAATACGCCATCTGCCAAAATATTGTTGTACGGGCTGCAACAACTATAATTGCAATAGACGCTGCAAAGATTGCAAGGCACAATATGTTAATATTTTTTATACCCTTCAAACTTTGTATAATCTTTTTTGGGCGAATACCTTTTATAAATTTTATAAAGTTTGAACCGCCACTCTTTATTTTTTCTTTTAGAGCAATAAATTTCTTATTATCTCTTAACAGGAAACTAATTGGAATTGCAAAGGCAAGAATGACAACGATAAATGTTGGAACTACAATACCAAGAAATATCCAACTGCCTGATGTCATTCTATAAATACCAAACAGATTTAAAATAGGATACCATACAGCAATCTTAAACTGTTTGATAAATGAATCAAAATCAATACCGGAACCGTCACCTTCGTAAAAAATCTGTGACATCAACGGCATAAATATTGCCCATGCCAATAGAACACCAATCAACATTGAACAACCGTATTTAAAGAAATTTTTAAATTGTTTTTTGAAAAGATAATACAGGCAAAAACAAACGGCAAAAACAAACGCCATAATTGTAAATTCATGCTGTGTCAACGCACCCAGCATAACTATAATTGTAATGGGAATAAGATTTTTAATTTTGATTTGCCCTTTACAATCCAAAAGTATTGCATGAAGATATGCCAAAATAACAATCCACATCGTTACCATAGCATACATACGGATATAAACAAAGGTACTAACCGCCCCGACTGAAAAGCCATAGCATATAACAGTCACCAAAGCTAAAACATTTGACTTTAAAATTTTCCTTGACAAAAGAAAAACAAAAATCTGCAAAACGGCAAACACTGCCAAATTCAGACCAAATCCAAACCATGGTGTAAATTGTTCGGGAAAAAATGAACATATCGTATGTAAGACGGTATAATATAGTGGTGGGTGTCTGTCAAGGCTTTGATTGTACCATACATTCTCATAATCAAAAGTTTTATCCGCATCAACGGTTACATAATCTTGAAATACATCACCCGATACCCATTCATTTATGTTAAAATAAACTTCATCACTATTATGAATATCGTTGTCAGAAATAAGAAAGGGATTATGATATGAGTTAGAAAGACCATAGGAATAAATTTCGTCTGAATGATAACCGTCTTTATAAAAAATGAAATTACAAGACAAATAGACAAGCTGTAAAATAATAATTACAGCCAAAAAAACATACACCGTTAATGGTTTTTTCCAAAGATTTTTTAGTTTATCTTTCATGGTACAATTCCTTTCAGTTTTAGATATATCGTCTAATTTTAACATATATATTTCCAAAATACAAACTATTTCTACTTAAAATAACAAAAGTCTGTTTATTATCTTGCAAATAAACAGACTTTTAACTTCAAAATATATCCGCTTTCACATACGAATTGTATCAATCGGCATGGTAGGTTTGGCGTTTAGCGTCATATCCGCCGTATGCCCTGCCATAAATTCATAATAGCCCTGGGCTCCGACCATTGCACCGTTATCACCGCATAAGTCAAGTGACGGATACGCATAAAACCAACCTCGCCTGTCACATTCCTCCGCCAAACGCTGACGCAAAAGAGAATTGGCAGAAACGCCGCCTGCCATAACCAGCTTGTTATATCCCAAGTCCTGTGCCGCCCTTATAAAATGGTCAATCAAACAATCCACAACTGCCTTGCGGAATGATGCCGCCAAATCAGCCGTTGGCAATTCAATTCCTTTTTGGGACGCATTGTGAATTTGGTTAATAATTGCCGTTTTCAATCCTGAAAAACTAAAATCATAAGATGAGCCGTCAACCTTTGGACGAGGCAGAACAAAAGCGTTTGGATTACCGCCCTGTGCCACACGATCCAAATGCACACCGCCGGGATACGGCATACCCATAGACCTTGCCGCCTTGTCAAAAGCCTCACCTGCCGCATCATCTCTTGTTTTTCCAACAATCCGAAAAGTCGTGTAATCCAATACTTCCACAATATGACTGTGACCGCCGGAAACAACTAAACAAATAAACGGTGGTTCTAAATCCCTGTGTGTAATATAATTTGCCGCAATATGGGAACGCAAATGATGAACGGGAACAAGCGGCAAGCCTGTGGCAAAGGAAAGTCCCTTTGCAAAATTTACACCTACAAGCAAAGCACCAATCAAGCCCGGTGCCGATGTTACGGCAACAGCGTCCAAATCTTTCCATGACAATGCCGCTTGTGTCATCGCCTCGCCGACAACACCGTTAATAGCTTCACAATGACGGCGTGACGCAATTTCCGGCACAACACCGCCATATAATTTATGTTCTTCAACCTGTGAGGCAACAACAGACGAAAGAACCTTCCGCCCGTCCTCTACAACGGCGGCAGCGGTTTCGTCACAAGAACTTTCTATCGCCAACAGCTTCATTTTTACAACTCCTTAGGTTTTTTATTCAAAAATTTTTGTCATAATAAAAGCATTCTCTGTGGGGTTGCGGTAGTAATTTGGACGAATACCCATATTTTCAAACCCCAAAGATTGATACAGCTTCAAAGCCGGCGTGTTGGACGGACGCACCTCCAAAGAAATAAATTCTACACCATTCGCCTGAATCATTGTAAAAACATGGTCAAATAACGCTTTTGCGATACCATGCCTCCTATACTGCGGAAAAACCGCAATATTGTCCACATAGGCACTGTCGCACACAATGTGCGTTCCCATATATCCCGCCACCTGTTCATCAGCCAACGCCACAAAAAAACGAGCCGTTTCACTTGTCAGCATTTCCCGAAGACTGTTTTCAGACCACGGGTCTGAAAAGCAAAGGCGTTCTAACTCCGCCAAAATACCGATATGATCTTCACTCAATGCTGTAATGCGTATTTTCATGATTGCTCCGACTCCGCCTTCAAATAATTTTCAACCAAAACATAGAGTTTCTTCAAACCCTCTATAATCAAGTCACGACATTTTCGATAGGTTTCAATGTCACTGCCGTAAGGGTCGGGAATACCGCCCTTTTCACCGTTTAGTATATAAATTTTTTCCTGCGGAATTTCCGCCATAAGCAAAGACTCTGCATGATAGTAAGTCATAACAACAAACCAATCCGTTTTTTCCGTGTCAAGAAAACTGATTGAACGGGAATGATGACCGCTTATATCTACGCCAATCTCTTTACAGACGGCTGCTGCATTTTCTGAAACAGGAGCACCGTTGTTAAAACTCATACCGGCACTGCTGCATACAAAATTATTCAGGTTAGCTGTCATTTTCTTAAAAATTCCCTCTGCCATTGGACTTCTGCAAGTATTGCCCGAACAAACAAACAACAAATGCACCCTGTTTCCCTCCTTAATTCTTATCCCTTTGCATCATACCATGTTTTGCCGATTACGGCTTCGGCAACAAGCGGCACTTTAAGCGAAACGGCGTTCTCCATTTCTTCCGTTAAAATATGTGCCACAGCCTCTGCCTCTGCACATGGTGCTTCAACAATCAACTCATCATGCACCTGCAAAATCAGTTTTGCCTTGAATTGCTCTTTACGCAGACGCTCCTCAACATGAATCATCGCTATTTTTATAATGTCCGCCGCCGTTCCCTGAATGGGCATATTTCTTGCCACACGCTCCCCAAAAGACCGCATCGCAAAATTTGACGCTGTCAATTCCGGCAAATAACGCCGCCGTCCAAACATAGTCTGCACATAACCGTCATTCTTTGCCTTTTCAACAACCGACTGCATATAGGCATCAACGCCGCTGAAATGTGCCAGATAATCCTTGATATAACAATCCGCCTCTTTGCGTGAAACACCAATATCTTTCGAGAGTGAAAAAGCACTAATACCGTAAACAATGCCGAAATTGACCGCCTTTGCACGACTTCTCATTAAAGGTGTTATCATATCAGGCGGTAAATGAAAAACTTGTGCCGCTGTTGTGGCATGAATATCCTCTTTGTTTTTGAATGCCTCAATCATGGCAGTATCATTGGCGATATGAGCCAACACACGCAGTTCAATTTGGGAATAGTCGGCATCAACCAAAACACAGCCCTCTTTGGCGTTAAAGAAGCGGCGTAATTCCCGTCCCCTCTCGGTTCGTACTGGAATGTTCTGTAAATTTGGCTCTGTAGAGCTGATACGCCCCGTACGGGTTTCCGTCTGATTAAAACGGGAATGAATACGCCCGTCTGCCGCAATAACTTTAATTAAACCGTCACAATAGGTTGATTTTAACTTTGTCAACGCACGATATTCCAAAACATCACGCACAACAGGAAATTCGTACTGCAAACTCTCCAAAACATCAGCATTGGTTGAGTAGCCTGTTTTTGTTTTCTTTCCTAAGGGCAAACCCATTTTTTCAAACAATGCCGTACCCAACTGTTTCGGGGATTGAATATTAAAGGTATAGCCCACCTGTTCATAAACCTTTTGCTGTAAGCGTTCAATATCACCGTCCAAACTCTTACCGTAGGCGGCAATTCCGTCCCTGTCAACCTCAAATCCGACATTCTCCATATTCGCTAAAACCTGTGCAAACGGAATTTCAATATCACGCAAAAGCGAGCCATGCCCCTTTTCTTCAATAAGGGTTTCCAACTTATCCGCCACAGGACTTAACATCAGTACCTCTTTAAATCTATCATTTTTTTCATCTGTATGCAATGGCTGTACTGCATATTCCTGACAAATCCGCTCCAAACTGTAATCGTTTGCGGACGGGTTTAGCAAATACGCCGCCAACATCGTATCACAGGACAGATTATTCAATTCTATATTTTTATCTTCCAAAAAAGCATAAAACGGTTTAACATTATGAATACGCTTGCGGATATTTTTATCTGCACAAAATGCCCTTAAAAAATCCTCATTCTCTGTTGTAAAATCGTAAATACTGCCGTCACTGTACAAACAAAAGGACTTTATCTTTTGGTTCTCTATCTCAACCGCTATATCACAGGTTTTATTTTGCAATTCCGACAAAACGGTTTCCGCTGAACCGTCCTTAAAAATCTGTACAGACAAAGTATTCTCTGTTTCCTGTATCGGTTCATCAACGGCTATATTGGGGTTCAAATGTAGCTTTGCTATGAGGGAGAACATCTCCAAATGCGTCAAAAGCTGTACTGCTGCTTTTTCGTCACGGTCATGCCACAAATAATGCGTCAAATCCGTATCAATCGGTGCATTTGTGCAAATTGTTCCTAACATACGGCTTAAATAGGCATTTTCTTTGCCTGCCGCCAGCTTTTTGCGAACACCCTCTTTAATATCCAAAGTGTCTAAATTTTCATAAATATAATCAATCGTGCCATACTGTGCAATCAGTTGAGAAGCACCTTTCGGACCAATTCCCGCCACACCGGGAATATTGTCCGATGTATCTCCCTGTAATGCCTTAACTTCAATCAACTGTTTTGGTGTCACTGCATAGGTTTCTTTAATTTTTTCCTCGTCATACAAAACAACTTCGGGCTTTCCCATTTTTGTAGCGGCAATCCGCACTGAAACAGTCGGGGAAACCAACTGCAAACTGTCACGGTCACCTGTTGCAATCATACAGCTTTGTTTCTCTTTGGTACAGACCTCTGCCAATGTTCCCAAAATATCGTCCGCCTCATAGCCTTCGCACTCAATCACCGTACAGCCCAAAAATTTCAAAAGCTGTTTTAGCGGTGCAAGCTGAGCCGCCAATTCATCAGGCATTCCTTTGCGTCCTGCTTTATAATCTGCATACGCTTTATGACGAAAAGTCGGAGCTTTCAAATCAAACGCAACCGCTACACCGTCAGGCTGACACTCATCTAAAATGCGAATTAGTGTTGTCATAAAGCCATAAATCGCATTCGTAAACTGACCGTCCTTTGTCGTCAGCAGTTTTATGCCGTAAAAAGCCCTGTTGATAATGCTGTTGCCGTCAATTACAAGCAGTTTCATTCTCTGCCCCCTCACATTTGTCAGTTATGCTTTTCAATGTTCATCATCATACCGCAGCCTTGAAAATCATTTGGTCTGACTTTGAACCCGAATCTCTTATAAAAATCTTCCTTTCCCTTAGCCGACATCAATCCAACCATAATATTACAATCGACTAAATTCAAGTCCTTTATATAGGATAACAGTTTTTTCATGATTGCCGTACCAATACCTTGTCGCTGATAATTTGGAGAAATAAAAACATCTTGAATATAAAATATTCTCGCATAATCTCCGACAAGTCGTCCCATACCAACAACCTCTCCGTCAATTTCTGCTGATACTATATAAATGCTGTTTTTAAGAGCAGTCTTTATTTGGGATAAATTCGGTCTGCCAAAGCCGACCGCTTCCTGTAAATCGCAAAAATCTTCGGCAGTCAGTTTATTTTCATACAGTGTCATTGTTTTCCCTTTCCCTGTTATCCCAAAACAGCCTCTCCTGAATATATACAATCCATTACGCCAATTTTCTTACCGTTTTTATAATAAATTCTCGGCACACGCTTTCCAACAACACAAATCACTTCATAGTTAATTGTTCCCGTCAATGCCGCAATTTCTTCAAAGGTTATGCTGTTTTGACCGTCTGTACCAATAACCGTAACTTCATCACCGACTTTAACATTTTCAACACCGCTGATGTCCAACATTAACTGGTCCATACATACTCTGCCGATAACGGGAACATATTGACCGCCGACCAACATTTTTGCACGGTTGCCCAAACTGCGGGTATAGCCGTCCGCATAACCAATAGGTACAGTGGCAATGCGTGTTTTCTTATCTGTCTTATAAATACCGCCGTAACTTACCGCCGTATTCGGTTCTACATATTTTATCTGGGCGATAACGCTTTTAATCTGCATAACGGGTTTTAAATCCAAACGGTCGGATAATTTTGAGGACGGAAAAAGCCCATATAAAATAATGCCTGCCCGCACACAGTTCATGTGAGCCTGCTTATAATCTATAATTGCACCGCTGTTGGAACAATGACGCAACGCAAATTCAACGCCGCACGATTTTAGGTTTTCAATCGCTTTTGAAAAACAACCCAACTGTTTAAGAGTATAATCCTTTCCCTCGTCCCCTTCATCAGATACCGCAAAATGGGTAAAAATTCCCTCATGCTCCAAACCGTCCAATCCGCATACACGAACAATCTCGGAAATTGAGTTTTTGTCCCTTTCAGGGTCTTGATACATAAACCCGATACGGCTCATGCCCGTATCAAGTTTAATGTGAATTTTTACGGTTACACCTTGTTTCACAGCATAGGCAGATAACTCTTTCGCATAATCCTCCGAAAATACTGCTTGGGCAATATGATTTTTTGCCAAAGCCTCAGCGGCAGAGGCAGGAGTAAATCCCAAAATCAATATCGGAGCTGTAATGCCGTTTTCCCTAAGCTGTAAAGCCTCCTCTATATTGGATACGGCAAAACGGTTTGCCCCCAATCGTTCAAACTCATGGGCTGTCTTTACTGCACCGTGTCCGTATGCGTCTGCCTTAATAACACACATAATCTCACTTTCGGGAGCTGTCGCTTTTCTAATCTCATTATAATTATGCTCCAAAGCATTCAAATCAATTTCCGCCCATGTACGGCGTAAAAAAGAAGTCATAAATCATCTCTCCAAATTTATAAGGCATAACCGCCCTTTACAATATATCACAAATTTCAAAATCTATATTCTATATTTTACCGCAACAAAAAAGTCATGTCAATGTTATGCAAAAAAAACAGGCATTTTTCTGTTTTAAACCATAAAAAAAAGAATTTTAGGGGACTTTTGTTTTATTTTTAAAAAATTAACATAATTTACAAAAAAGCCCTATAATCAGGAGCTATTCTTTGATATAATAAAACAAATTATGCAAAATCAATAAAACACAAAGGAAGTTTTAATATGAATATACTCTTTTTGTTAAAGCCAAAGGTTAATGTTGCTTATATCACTGAGGACAGCACCGTCCGTCAGGGTCTGGAAAAGATGAAAGTTCACGGCTATACCGCCATTCCCGTTTTAAATAAAGAGGGCGAGTATGTCGGCACAGTCAGCGAAGGCGATTTTCTACGCCATTTATTGAACTGTCGTGACAAAGAACTTGAAGCCCAAGAGAATTATTCCATTATGGATATTATTTCTGAGGACCGCAACAAGCCCGTTACCGTCACAGCCGATATGAACGACTTATTACGCATTGTTATGGACCAAAACTTTGTTCCCGTTATTGATGACAAAAAATCTTTTATTGGTATTATTACCCGCCGTGATGTCATTAAGTTTTTCTGCGACCGTGACCGTGAATTAACGGAAATGCTCAAAAAAACGAGTATCGTTTCCAAATAATCCAAAATAAAAAGAAGTCCTTTTTTGAGAAAGGGACTTCTTTTTTCTATAAAAACAAATTTTATTTTTTTGCAAATTCCGCAAACTGCTTTGCCAAGCTGTCAGCGTCCAAACCAAATTCGGCAATCAAACCGACTGCCGGACCTGAATGACCGTAAACATCTTTAATGCCAATTCTCTTAACGGGAACAGGGCATTTTTCACTTGTAACGGCACAAACAGCCTCGCCCAAACCGCCGATGATATTATGTTCCTCAACGGTAATAATACGACCTGTTTCCTTTGCCGCCTTGATAATGATTTCCTCGTCAATCGGCTTAATGGTATGCATATTGATTAAACGCACATTTAATCCCTGAGCCTCCAAAGCCTTAACTGCCTTCAAGGATTCATAAACAACCAAGCCCGTAGCGATAACGGTAACATCGTTACCCTCGTGGAGCGTAATGCCTTTGCCTAACTCAAACTTATAGTTGTCGGGGTCATTAAAGCTGTCAATCGCCAATCGTCCCAAACGGATATAAACAGGTCCGTTATAAGCGTATGCTGCCTTAACTGCTTCAACCATTTCATAGTGGTCTGCAGGGTTGAGAATAACCATACCTGGGATTGTACGCATTAAAGCAATATCCTCACAGCACTGGTGGGTTGCACCGTCCTCGCCAACGGAAATACCGGCATGAGAACCGGCAATTTTTACATTCAAATGCGGATAACCAACCGAGTTACGCACCTGCTCATACGCTCTGCCTGTTGCAAACATCGCAAATGACGCTGCAAACGGTACTTTACCCGCTGCTGCCAAACCTGCCGCCACGCCAATCATATTTGCCTCAGCAATACCACAGTCAAAAAAGCGGTCGGGATATTCCTTTTTAAAAATATCGGTTTTGGTTGCGGCAGCAAGGTCTGCGTCCAAAACAACAATGTCGGAATGTGTTTTTGCGAGTTCGCAAAGAGCCTTTCCGAAACTTTCACGCGTTGCAATTTTGATACTTTCTGCCATGATTACGCCTCCAATGCTTTCAGTTGTTCATTCAGTTCCTGCATAGCCTGTTCATACTGTTCCGCATTCGGAGCTTTGCCATGCCAGCCGACTTGATTTTCCATAAAGGAAACACCCTTACCCTTAATTGTCTTTGCAATAATGGCAGTCGGCTTACCTTTGATTGTTCTTGCCTTTGCAAAAGCGGTTTCCAACTGTTCAAAGTCGTTGCCGTCAACGGTTAAGACTTCACAGCCAAAACCTTCAAGTTTTGTATCCAACGGTTCAAGTCCCGCAACTTCATTAACAGGACCGTCAATCTGCAAACCGTTCAAGTCAATGATAACACAAAGGTTATCCAGCTTATTATGGGCGGCAAACATCAAAGCCTCCCAAACCTGTCCTTCTTCACACTCGCCGTCACCGAGAAGTGTATAAACTCTGTATGCTGCATTGTCAAGCTTGCCTGCTAACGCCATACCGCAAGCCGTAGAAATTCCCTGTCCCAAAGAACCCGAACTCATATCAACACCGGGGGTGTTTTTCATATCGGGGTGACCTTGAAGCATTGCACCAATATGACGCAATACCTTAATTTCCTCTGTCGGGAAAAATCCTTTGAGTGCAAGAGCCGCATACAAACCGGGACAACAGTGACCTTTTGAAAGCACAAAGCGGTCACGCTCCGGCATTTTCGGCTGTGTCGGGTCAACATTCATCTCTTTGAAATAAAGATAGGTAAAAATTTCGGCGGCAGAGAGCGAACCGCCCGGGTGACCTGATTTTGCGTTAAAAACGCCTTCAACAATCAACTGTCTGACTTTACACGCAGTTATTTTCAGCTCTGAAAGTTCTTGAATATTCATTCTGTTTCCTCCGTCAAAAACCACATAAATTCAGCCGTTTCGAGAGCCTGAGAAGCCACAGCGTTGGCAGTACCGCCCAAGCCCAAAAATTCCGACAATTTCTAAATTATTCTACCATGTTTTTTTCTTTTTATTTTTCCCATAAAGAAAAAACGCTATCCTATATCATAAAAACTTATTTTTTATTTGACACCGCCGAATTTCCTTTACGGTGTGCCAGAACATTCAAAAAAATGACAAATGCCAAAATCAAAGCCCCTATGCTTACAAGTCCAATGCCCAAAACCAAAAACCATACACTGTCATTACCGTTTGTACCGTCATTCGATTTTATATTTTCAAAGGGGGACTTACTTGTATTCACGCTGATTTCAACATCTGAGTTCATAGCCGAACTGATTTCCTCTTGAATTTGGCTCCAATCCTCACTTGTCAATTCACTTGTATCAACCGAACTGTCCGATACGCCAATCGGGTTTCCCTCAGAAACATCGTTCACAGCATGGACTGTATAATTTTGAGGTATGGTGGCAAAGAGCATTAAAATAAGAACCATAACCACACCAAAAAGCTTTTTTCTTAAAAAATGCCTGCAAACCAATAACAATCCCTCCTAATGTTATAGTATGCGTTTATCATAACACAATTCCTCTATTATTGACAAGCCTATAAAGATTTTTCATTCTTTTAATTAAAAGTTATACATCAACTGTCCGACAGTAATCCACTCTTTAAAAGATATTCAAAGCAAACACCCTGTTGCGGCGGAATGTTCATTTGGTCTGAAAGTGCCATTGACTTTTCAACAAAATTTGCCGCCTGTTTTACTGCCGTATATAAATCGACATGGTTTACAACATTACCCGCCACAACAGACGCAAAAACATCACCTGTTCCAGCTCTTAAAATTGGGCGTTTTTTGGAATGAACAAAGGCTGTTCCGCTTTCGGTCATGATATAATTAGAGATATAAGTTTCGCTCTCTAAACCCGTAATAACGATATTTTTTGCTCCAAGCCGTTTGAGCTTATGGCATAAATTCTTTAAAAGATTTTCGTCATAACGGTTTGTATAATCAATATCGGTCAAAATACACGCTTCCGTTAGGTTAGGTGTAACCACATCAGCATGAGAAACCAACATACGCATACTTTCACATAAAGCCGCATTACATGAGGCATACGGTTTCCCGTTATCCGCCATGGCAGGGTCAACAATTTTAACAGTATCAGGCAGACTTTCAAAAATTTGATTGATATAAGCCGCTTGCCGTTCTGAACCGAGAAAACCTGTATATATACCGTCAAAATGCAAATTCAACTTTTGCCATTCTTCAAAATACGGCTTTATTTTTTCCGTATAATCGTCCAAAAAATAGCTGTCAAATCCCGTATGATTGGACAAAACCGCTGTCGGCAACGGACAACACTCTATTCCCATAGCCGACAAAATCGGAATGGAAACCGTCAGCGAACAGCGTCCGAATCCGGTTAAATCGTTGACAAGTGCTATTCTTTTCTGTTGAAATTCCCGCATTTTCTTTTCCTCATCTGTTTTTCATTTACTTTTCTCCGCAAAAGGCAATATGACTGCCCGAAGGTGTTTTTTTGACGATAATCTTTTTGTCAATACGCCCTTTCAGTCCTTCAACATGGGATATAATACCTATCATTTTATCACCTGCGGTCAAATCATTCAAGATATGAACCGCCTGTTCCAGAACATTTCCGTCCAAAGTACCAAACCCCTCATCAATGAACAGTGTGTCAATTTCTATACCGCTCTTGCGGCTTTGAATAACATCAGATAATCCCAATGCCAACGACAAGGACGCCATAAAGGATTCACCGCCCGACAGAGTTTGAACGGGACGGCCTTTTCCCGTATAATAATCAAAAACATCTAACTCCAAACCCGTTTTTCCTTTTTGTGAAATAGGTTCTTCACGGCGGCGAAGTTCATATTGTCCGCCCGACATCGTGCGGAAACGCTTGTTTGCCTCTTTCAACACCATATCAAAATAGAATGTCTGCACAAAACTTTCAAAGGTCATTTTTGCCGTACCGCTCAGTGTACCGTTTACTGTATCGTTCAGCATTTTATAGGATATATATTTTTCCTGTAATGGTTTAAAGCGTTTTAAAGCGGATTGGGCATCATTATAACAACGGCTGTTTCGTTCATAACGCAAATGCAAAGAGCGTATGCACCGCTCCTGAATTTCTCTTTGCTTATGCACTTTATCAATCTGTTCTTTCAGTACCGCAAGGTCTTGAAATTTTGCACCTTTGGTCTGCTCTTTCAAATTTTCCTCACGCTCTGTCAATGCCGCCATACGCCTTTGATAATCTGCTACAGTTTGCGTCATTTGTGCTTTTTGCTCTTTGGTGCATACTCTTTCTAAAAAATCAGTCGCACTCCATTGTTCCTTTTCAAGTGCTGCCTGATATATGGATTGAGTATATGTCTGTTTTTCTTTTGCAGCACTCTGACGGCTTTCCGCCTCTTTGTATAAGTCTAAGGCACTTTGATAATCTGCCTGTGCATTGGAA
This sequence comes from Acutalibacteraceae bacterium, assembly GCA_051881635.1. Classification (GTDB taxonomy): domain Bacteria; phylum Bacillota; class Clostridia; order Oscillospirales; family Acutalibacteraceae; genus JBJEQG01. The sequence continues at coordinate 21,124 of JBJEQG010000107.1, read as the reverse complement.
AACCGTTTCTGCAAAGTTTCTTTTTGCTGCATAAGTTTTGTTTGTTCTTGTTTTTTGGAATTTAATTCGTTTTGCAAATCGTTTTCGGATACATAGGTCAGTTGAGATTGAATGGTTTTCATCTCCGCTTGTTTTCCCTGAATTGCCGCTATTCTTTCAGATACCGCTGTCATAAGCTGTTTTTCATTTTCGGCAAGTTCATCAATCGTCCTGCCAATTTCTCGGCTTTGTGTTTCGGCTGTCATATAAAGCTGAGTTTTCTTCGTTTCATTCTTAATCTGCATTTTCAATTCTTGAATTTTTTGTTCCGTATGCTTTTTTTCTTCGGCAATTTTTGCCCAGATAACTTTTAAATTTGCATGGTTTTCTTCGTCAACCAAAAAAGCGGTATCCTCAAAAAATTTTTCTTTTCGTGTTTCATACTCGGATTGGGCAGCGGCACAATCCGCAGAAAGCTTTGTATATTTTTCTCTGCTTTCCTCACACTCCGTACGGTAGCTGTCCAACTGTTCCTGAGTTGCCGTCTGTACGGGTTTTATTGCTTTTTTAGGGTGGTGGCATGAACCGCATACGGGGCATGGTTGATTATCTTCAAGCTTGTCCGCCAAAATTCCCGCCTGTGCTGAGAAAAACAAATGCTCTGCCTGTTCATAAACGGAACGCTTTTGTGTATAATCCGTTTCGGCGATTTTGAATTGTTCGCACAATTTTTCATGCTCTTTCTTTTTGTCACCGACTGTCCTTGCCTCTGCAATCAACTCATTCAGGTGTTTTAAACTATCTTCGCAACGCTGTTTTTCGTTTTGAAGTGTATTTAAACGCACTGCACTGTCTTTATTTTCGGTCAATATGCTTTCTAATTGTGCTTGTTTGGCTTTTTTCTGTTCCCATAGCGTATGTGTTTGTTGAAGAACGCTTTGGTTTCTTTCCAAATCGGATTGCATTTGCTTCAACTGTTTCTGAAATTCTGTCAAAATGGCATATTTGGAACGGCTTTCCTCCAAAACTTGAATTGAACCTCCAAGTTCCTGAATTTTTATTTCCAAATTCGGTACAATGTCATATTCCTGTCTAACCTGTGCCAAAATATTTGCATGGTGCTTTTGCTGTTCCACTTTTTGTCTGCAATCCTGTTCCGCTCTTTTTATATCCTCTGTGGCTCTTTTATAATCCTCATAAAAAGGACGGATTTCTTCGGCAACGGCGGCCTGTGTCAGTCTTTTTTGAATATGCTCAATCTTTTCGATTTGTTCTGTCAATTTACGGCGTTCTTCCGCACAATCCTCCAATGCCTGTATATTTTTATTCATTCGTTCAGCATCGACACACTGTAATTTCAGCTTTGTTTCCAATTCTTCCGTTTCCGCTTTTTCTTTTTCTAATTCTGCCGCTTTTACACAGTCCTGTTCAATCATGGTCATAAGATGCGGCAAAAGCATTTCACCGCTATACAGTTTTTCTTTATCTTTTTGAGATTGCCATTCCATAAAGTCATTATAGAATGAACTGTCTTGTTCATAAACCTCAATTTCTAACAATGCTTTTATAAATGCATCTTCCTCATAGGTACACTTCTTTCTCAAACGGTCGCTTTCTTCTTTTATACGCCATGCAAAACGCTCATAGATTTCAGTAGAGAAAATTTTTCGGAAAATTTCCTCCCTTCTTTCGTTGCTTGCTGTCAAAAGTTCTCGAAATTTTCCTTGTGCAATCATCACAATCTGCGAAAAGTCCCTTTGTTCAATTCCCAAAATTTCAGTGATTTTCGCTGTAACTTCTTTTGTTCCGATAACAGACTTAGAACCGTTGGAAAAATAAAGCTCTGCCTCCGGAGCTTTTTGGCTTACATTTCCTTTGCGGTTTATACGGTCATATTTTGGAGAACGGTAAACACGATACAGTACACCACGATGCCGAAAAGTTAAATCAACATAAGTTTCCCTGTCATTTGCCGCATAATCACTGCGAATATTACGAACACTCCGATATATACCCTTGCCTTTTGTGTCACCCGATTCGCCACTGGTACTTCCATATAAGGCATACATAATCGCATCAAAAATGGTTGTTTTACCCGAACCTGTTTCGCCCGTAACCAAAAAAATGCCTTTATCTCCAAGTTGTGTAAAGTCAATCGTTTCTTCATTACAAAATGAACCAAAAGCGGAAATGACTAATTTTATCGGTTTCATTATTCAGTCCTCCTCCTGTTCCTCTGTTAATTCTGAAAAAATCTTTTCGACAATCTCGGTTTGCATATCATTCATCGGCATATTATTTTGATGGCGATAAAATTGTTCCAACAATTCAATGGGATTCATATTTTCATAGTTTTTTATCTCTTGCTGTTCCTGTTCGGTTGTATAAGAGCGTTTATAGTCCACACTCATTAAATTTTTAAATACCGTTCGCAATCTTGCCACAGGTTCTGCCAAATCTGTTTCGTCTGTCAGCGTTACAAAGGCATAATCTTCGTTTATTTCGCCCTCATACTTATCCAAAATAGCAGTCAGATTTCCTTCTATCTTAACCATATCATGCAAAGGGCAAAGCTCTATCTTTTGGATTTCAATTTTTCCTTTTTCTTTCAAATCCAAAAGAACAACTGTCTTTCTGCCACGAACCTCAGACGCCGAATACTTTAAAGGTGAACCGCAATATCGTATTGTTTCCCGTTTAACATATTGGCTGCGGTGCAGATGTCCTAATGCAACATAGTCGAAATTATCAAAAACTGCCGCATCAATATTATCCAGACCGCCGATAGACTCTATTTCCGAGTCACAGCGTGTCGGTAAATTTTCGCCGTCCGTAACATATTGATGTGCAATCATAATATTTCTTATGCTGTTATCCGTTTGTACTACGGATAATGCCGTTTCAAAAGCATCATTATAGCTTTTAATTTCCGTGTTCTCAAAATAGGAACGCACCATAGGTGGTTTGACAAAGGGCATCAAATAAAAACGAACCGCTCCGTATTCGTCATTCATTTCATATTGATGAACCGTTCCGTCATAAATCGTGTATATATGAATATTGACACGCTCCAAAAGAGGACTTGCAAAATCCAATCGTTCAGCGGAATCATGATTACCACCTACAATAAAAATGTGCTTGCCTGTTTCACCAAGCCGACAAAAAAAATCATTAAAAAGCTGCACAGCCTCTATTGAGGGAATCCCTTTATCATAAACATCTCCCGCAATCATAACCGCATCGACATTGTAAGTGTCAACAATCGAAAGAATTTGCTCCAAAATATGCTTTTGTTCAGACAACATGGAGATTTCATTGACAACTTTTCCAATATGCAAATCCGAAAGATGTAAAATTTTCATTTTTTTGCCTCCCGTTTATATTTTACACTTATTGTATCATGCCATGAATATAATTTCAATTTTCTTTTTCATATATTTATAAAAATCTTTAAAAATCAAGAAATTTGGGTTTTATATCCTAAATGTATATTTTAATATTATTATACATATAGTATTTTTTAACAATGAATATTTTTAATCAAAAAATAGATTTAAGACTAAAATAAGATTACATCAAATTTTAGCCTTAAATCTATTGTTATATTCTTTAAACCTTATCGGATATAGGCAAAGTAAATTCTACTGTTGTCCCTATATTCGGAATAGAATGTATGGACACCTCGCCGCCATAACGCCTTATAATTTTCTGTACAACGGACAATCCTATTCCACTTCCTTCAAATTTTTCCGCTGTATCTGGAATACGCTGAAAAACATCGAAAACATCTTTCGCATATTTCATATCAAAACCAATTCCGTTATCACTTACCGTAATTTTATACTCACCTTTATTTTTATATGATTTTACGGTAATTTTCGCCTGTTCTCTTATGCGTGTAAATTTAACCGCATTACCTATAATATTTTGCATTACGGTTTTAAAAAGGTTAATATCTCCCGAAACAACAGGCAAATTATCTTTTTCAAAAACAATATTTCTATCCTTTTCTATAAATTTAAAATCTTCAAAAAGTTCCTTTGTTATGATATTAAGGTCAACATCAGAATTTTCCGAGCTTTCTTTTGTTGACTTTGAAAATTTCAAAAGACTGTCTGCCATTGCAACAACCTTATCGGATTTTTCAGTTATCATTTTACAGATTTTCTCAACCTCATCGACAGACCCGTTTTTCAGTTGCACCTTCATAATATCTATAAGCTGGGCAATAACATAAAGTGGAGAGCGTATATCATGTGCAACCATATAACAAAATTTATCAAGCTCCTCATACGACCTTTTCAACTTTTGATTTTGTCTTGAAAGTTTTATCCTTATCTTTACCCTTTGCAAAAACTCGTCCTTAATAAACGGCTTGACAACATAATCACTTCCGCCGACTTCAAAACTTTTGCGTATATTTTCGGAATCGTTATAGGCTGTTGCAAAAATAATCGGAATATCTGCCGTTTCGGGATTTGATTTAACTTTTTTGCAAAAATCAAAACCATTCATATCAGGCATAACAATATCAAGAACTATCAGACTCGGCATTTCTCTTTCTATGACTTCAAAGGCTTCGCTGCATTTTGTTGCGGCAAGGACGGAACAATTTTCCGATTTCAATATCGAACTTGCAATCATAATTTGTTTCGGGTCATCATCAATAATCAATATAGACGGTATGAAATTCTCAGACATAAAATTCATCACCTTACAAAACGATATAAGTCTTTTATTCGCAAAGGGATATACGGAATAATGTTCCGTATATCCCTTTCACATTTCTTAGTCTGTCATTTTTTTCTGTACTTCTTCGGCAGGGAGTTCACTTGTTTTACCCTGCATAACAATTTCGCCTTTTTCCATGACATAAATATAATCGGAAATATCAAGTACAAATTCAAGATACTGCTCTACAATAAGAACTGTAATACCCAATTCTTTATTGACTTTCTTAATTGCAACGCCTATATCTTGAATGATTGACGGCTGAATACCCTCTGTCGGTTCATCAAGAATAAGAATTTTCGGTTTCGCAACCAATGCCCTTGCGATTGCAAGCTGTTGTTGCTGACCACCTGACAAATCGCCGCCTTTGCGTTTTGCAAACTTTGGAAGAACAGGAAACAGGTCATAAATATAATCCGGAATTTCTCCTTTTCCTCCTATGGGCTGCAAACCAAGCTGCAAATTTTCCTGAACCGTCATCTGCTGGAAGATTTCACGCCCCTGAGGCACATAACCTATTCCGAGTTTTACCCTGTCATAGGTTGGCATTTTTATCATTTCGGTATCCTGTAATTTTATACTTCCGCTCGGTGTTTTTACAAGACCCATGATACTTTTCAGCGTTGTACTTTTTCCGACACCGTTTCTTCCGATAAGGCAACAGATTTTATTATCTTCAACTTCAAGGTCAAGGTTTGTTATGATTTTGCTTTCGCCATAAAATGAATTCAGCTTATCCACTTTAAGCATTTCTTTCACCGCCTCTCCCAAGATAAACAGCCTGTACGGTTTTATCGGCAAGAACATCATCAACATTGCCTTCCATTAAAACTTTACCTTCGTGAAGCACCGTAACTGTATCCGCAATCTGTTTTACAAAGTCCATATCGTGTTCAACAACAATAATTGTACACTCTTTTTTGATTTCCATTAAAAGCCTTCCGGTTTTAAAAGTTTCGGGTTTGCCCATACCAGCCGCAGGTTCATCAAGCATAATAATTTCGGGCTTTTGTACAAGCTGCATTGCAATTTCAAGCCACTGTTTCTGACCATGTGCCAATGAACTGGCTTTGTCATTTGCCTTATCTTCAAGATTAACCTTTTTCAGAATTTCCATAATATTTTCCATATCCTCTTTTGTCGGGTTTCTGAATATGGAATCAATGATACCCTTATGCCCTTTAAGCGACAGTATCATGTTTTCAAGAACGGTAAGATTGATAAACACTGACGGAACCTGAAATTTTCTTCCAATACCTTCATTTACGATTTTATATTCCTTCATACCTGTAAGGCGAACTGAATCACGCCCCTGAGGATAAAAATGTACTGTTCCCTGAGTCGGCTTGGTTTTTGCACAGATAATATCAAGAAGTGTGGTTTTTCCTGCACCGTTAGGTCCGATGAAAAAATGTATTGTATGGCGTTTTACATTGATTTTGACATCTGTAAGAGCCTTGAAACCGTCAAACACAACTGATACATTTTTAATGGCAAGAACTGTATCTTTTTCTTTATTCTGCGGCATCAGTACTTACCTCCTTCTTTGCACTACTGTTCTTAATGCGTCTTACAAGAGCCGGTATTTGTTCTTTGAAAAGGCCAATAATACCACCCTTAAAGAACAAAATGGTAAGACAGAAAATCGCACCGAGTATATATTGCCAGATATTAACAAGAGAACCGGAACTGAGATTGTATTCACAAAGGTTGATAAGAAATGTTCCAAGAACTGCTCCGAGAATTGTCCCTCTGCCGCCAACAGCGACCCATATTACCATTGTAATCGAGAATGAAATGGTCATCTGTGTTGGTGTGATACTTCCGTTGAAATTGACGAACAATGCACCGCCGATTGCAGCCATAACCGCCGAAATAATATAAATGACCGTTTTATATCTGTTTACGCAGTAGCCGGAAAAAAATGTTCTGTTTTCACCGTCACGGATTGCGATAAGCAGTTTACCGAATTTCCTGTTTACAAGAAAAGATGCAATTACATAGATAATAACAAGGACAATAAGCGTTATGATAAACAGTGTAATAAGGTTTACTTTGTTTGCAGCACCTCTGGTTTTTCCGAGAATGGAGTCAAAGTCCGTAATTCCGTTGTTTCCGCCAGTAAAACCCGAATTTGCAATAAAAATCGAATAAGCCGCCCATGTCAGAGCCTGAGTGATGATTGAAAAATATACGCCTTTAATACGGCTGCGGAATACGAAAAATCCGATAACTCCGGCAACAACCGCAGGAATGGCAAGTATAAGAATAAATGTTATCGGTTCGGAAAGAAAAGGTTTCCAAAATGCGGGAAGTTCCTTAATACCTGCAATCTGCATAAAATCGGTAATATTTCCGCTGTTGGATTTCAGTTTGAGATACATTGCCATTGCATAACCGCCAAGACAGAAATACAATCCATGTCCAAGGCTCAACATTCCCGTATAACCCCATATAAGGTCAATACCTATTGCAACCATTGAATAACACATACATTTTCCCAAAAACTGTATCATTGCGGTTGTGGACATAACAAACGGACATACGGCAAGGATTATGACCAAGACAGCAAATACGATATGATACCCATATTTAAATCTGCTGATAGGGCCGCCTTTTTTCTTTAAAAGTGGTGAATTCGGCATAATAACCCTCCTTATCAATCTTCATCAAGACTTCTGCTTCTGATGGTGAAAAGTCCCTTCGGACGGAATTGAAGAAAGACGATAACCAATAGAAGTACAATCGCTCTTGCAATAGACGAACTTTGGTAAGTTTCTACAAATACACTTGCAAAACCGATAATTCCCGAACCGAGAACAGTACCAAGAATATTTCCGACACCGCCCAAAACGACTGTTATAAACGAATAGACAATGTAGTTCTGACCAACTGTTGAATCAATAGAACCAAGCAAGGCTATTGCACAACCGGCTACACCTGCAAGCCCCGAACCCATACCAAATGTCAGTAAATCCACTTTTTTTGAATTGATACCCATACATTGAGCCATAGGTCTGTTCTGCATTGTTGCACGCATTTTCATACCAAATCCGGATTTATTCATGACCACCCATACAATAACGATTGTAACTGCAACAAGGCAGATTATAAATATACGGTTATATGAGAATGTACAGTTACCAATTTGAAGTCCTCCCGAAAGGAATGACGGTGCATTTACATTTACGCCCTGTGTACCGAATATTGTTCTTGCTGCCTGTTGAAGAATAAGACTGATACCCCATGTTGCAAGAAGACTGTCAATTTTTCGGCCGTACAATCTGCTGATAAGCAACTTTTCCATAATACAGCCTAAAAGAAATGTAACAACAAATGCAACGATAATCGCAGCAAAATAGTAAAGACTTCCGATTGACTCGGGCATATATGTACTGAAAAATTCCTGAGTTACAAATGTCATATATGCACCAATCATAACAAATTCTCCATGTGCCATATTTATGACGCCCATAAGACCAAATGTTATGGACAGTCCAAGTGCAACCAACAAATAAATGGAACTCAGACTCAGACCGTTAAACAATGTATTGATAACCTGTTCCATTGCTACACCTCCGCATGGTTTCTTAAACTGATTTTCTTTATTGTTTATGCTATTAAATAGTGGCTCTGAAAATTTCAGAACCACTACTTTAAAGCTGTAAATTGGCTGATCAATTATTCAAGAGGTTTAATGCCTGCCTCAACTGCCCATTCGTAAGTTTCAAGGTATGGATCCGGCTTTACGGCTTCATCAGTTGCATAAACCTGATAGATAAGACCGTCATCTTTTACTTCGCCTATAATAACTTTTTTATAAAGATGCTGATTACCACCGTTAATAGTTACTTTACCCTCAGGAGCGTCAAATGAAATTTCACCTGTTTTAATTGCCGCAAGAACATCATCAACTTCAAAACTGTTAGCCTTTTCAACGGCAGCTTTCCAGAGATATACCGCATCATAAGCTGCTTCGGCAGGGTCTGAGGTTACTCTGTCCTCACCAAACATATCCTTGTATGCAGCAACAAAACTTTTATTTTTATCTGTTTCTGTCGTTTGATAATAGTTCCATGAAACCATGTGACCTTTAAGAATATTGGAACCTATTGTCTTTACTTCTTCCTCCGCAATCGAAAATGACATTGTCATATAATCTTTGCTTGTGTAGTTCTTTTCTGCCATTTGCTTAAAGAATGATACATTACCTGTGCCGTTAAGGGTATTGATAATAACATCAGGTTTTGCAGCTTCAATCTTTGAAATAATTGTTGAAAAGTCTGTCTGGTCCATATCCGCATATTCTACGCCAACAATTTCAAGCCCTGCATTATTGACCTGAGCTTTAATAATTTCATTTGCTGTTCTCGGGAATACATAGTCAGAACCAAGAAGGAAGAATTTTTTATATCCCTTTTCAATGAGGTAGTCGATAGCAGGTACAATCTGCTGATTTGGTGCAGCACCCGTATAAACAATATTTGTTGAGCTTTCCATGCCCTCATACTGAACGGGATAGAAAAGTAATGCATTATAATCTTCAAAAACAGGTTTTACAGCCTTTCTTGATGAAGATGTCCAACAACCGAATACAGTTGTAATACCGTCCTGGTCAATCAGTTTTTCTGCCTTTGTGGCAAATGTGGAAGGGTCAGACGCACCGTCCTCCTCATGATACTCAATCTGTTTTCCAAGTACACCGCCTGCCGCATTGATTTCGGCAATGGCAAGTTTTTCCGCATCACTTACAGACTTTTCGGAAATAGCCATAGAACCCGTAAGTGAGTGAAGCAGTCCAACCTTTACTGTTTCTCCGCTGCTTGTTGGTGTTGAACCCGCAGAAGTTTTGTTTGAGATTTCTCCTCCGCCTGAGGAACAGCCCGTAAGCACACTTGCCGCAAGCAGTACCGATGTTGTCATCGCTGCAAGAACTTTCAATAACCCTTTTTTTCTCATTTTCCGTCTTTCCTTTCATTATCTTTTGTAAATAAAAAAATGAAGTCAATACCGTATGGTGGTACTGACTTCATTGTCAGGCATAGTTAAACCCAAATTACATTTTTCCGCTTATTTTAAGATAATTTATGATAACATTAGCACAATTTTCAATGCCGATTCTGTCGCTGTTAAGCGTCATATGATACGATGTAGGATTTGTCCAATAATCTCCGCCCGTATAATAGCGGTAATAATCCGCACGATATTTATCGGTCCGATAAATCATTGATGCCGCTTCATCATCTGTAACGCCAAGATAATCTTTCAATCTTGCAACACACGCTTTACGAGGTGCTTCAATATAAACGCTGACAACATTATCATAATTGCGAAGAATATGATTGGAACATTTTCCGATAATTATGCAGGATTGAGATTTTGCCAATTCACAGATTATCTTTTTCTGTATATTAAACAAATTGACATCAGATGTAAAATCCTTATCTGACGGCTCAACAATTTTATCCGTATTCTTTGCAACACTAATCTTTTTAAGCAGCTTTTGATGACGCAACTTTTCATCGGAAAGTTCAAAAAGACTCTCGTTTATGCCACTGTAATCTGATGCCATAGATAAAATCTGACTCCAATAACAGGGTATTCCAAGTTTTTCGGAAAGTTTAAATCCTACTTCACGCCCGCCGCTTCCGAAACCTCTTGCAATCGTTATGACATAATTCTTCATCGGATTTCCTCCCTTTAAGGAATTATCCGAAAATGAATAATTGCTTAATCAATTATTCATTTTCAATCTGTCTATATTATAAATTTCCTTTGCACTTTTTACCACTGCAAATTACAGATATTTTCCGTCAAAAATCAGATATTTTTACGAAATTCCGCCGGACTTATTCCAAATGTATCTTTAAAAACCCGTGCAAAATAATCCGCCGATGAATATCCAAGCATATCGCTTATTTCGTACATCTTATGCTGACCGTTTCTTATAAGCATTTTTGCATATTCCATCTTAATATCCGTATATATTGTTTTAAAGCTCTGCCCTGTTTTCTGTTTGACAAGCTTTCCGAAATAATCTTTGCTCAAACCGAAATCTAAGGCAATATTATCCATTGTAATATCTATTCCCATATTGTCCAGGATATAAGAACACATATTTTTAATCAGGCTGTCATCAAGATTAACTTCATACTTTTTCAGGACATCAAAAACCATTTTTCTGAATTCTTTATTATCTCTCTTTTCATTCATATATTTTTTCAGAAATTCAAGACTTTCATCAAGAGCTTTTTCAGTTAGCGGTTTCATAACATAATCAACCGCTCCAAACTTCAAACCCTCTCTTGCATACTCAAATTCCTTATATGAACTTATAAGCACAACAAAAATATCAAGTTCTTTCCGACGAATTGATTTAAGCAAATCAATTCCGTCCATAACAGGCATTCTTATATCCGTAAAAATAATATCCACATTATTTTTATCAAGAAGTTCAAGTGCCTGCCGCCCATTATTCGCTTCAAGAACAATCTCAAATCCATGATTCTCCCATGATTTCATATTACGGTAAACATAGCATACAGCCATATCATCATCAACAATCATTACTCTATACATTTTTCAAGCTCCCTGTCTATACAAACAATAATACCTTTAAAATCAAAACGGTTACATAATCTTTTGAGATTATTGAATTTTTCTTCATCTATGACCGTCTTTATCATGTTACAATTTTTGTTAAAAATCTCTATCGCTGAAACATCATTTTTTCCGCTTAATTCTTTTATTTCAGTCAAAACTTTTTTTATATCAAAATCTAATGGTACAGACACCATACTTGAATTGTCTTTTTGCTCTGACTTCATATATTCTCTTATGGAATCAAATGTTTTTCTGAATATATCCTCAAAGTTTTCAAGTTCATCATAACATTCATTTTTTAACTGTTCCATCAGCTTTCCCGATGACAACGACAATTTATGACAGCCGATTGAACCGCTTATTCCTTTAAGAGTGTGCAAAAGAGTTTTCGCTGACTCAAAATTCTTTTCGGATATGAAATTCCTGATTTTTATACAGTCACTGCTATTAGAGTTAATAAGCCCTTCCAAAATTCCATGGAAATCATTTTGACTTAATCCTAAATTTTTACAGCAGTACGAATAATCAAAAAATTCATGCTCCATTTTATATTCCGATGTTGCAACCCTTTGTTCCTGATAACTTGGAATATACTTTTGAAGAATGGAATATAAACGGTTGACCTTGAAAGGTTTAGGCAAATAATCCGTTATTCCGACACTTTCGGATTTTTTATCAAAATCATATATTGAATCCGCTGTCAACGCAATAACCGGTACGGTTTTATAATGTTCAAGCTGTCTAATTTGACTTACGGTTTCAAAACCGTCCATATCAGGCATTCTTACATCCATGAAAATAAGATGTATATCATTTTCTTTTTTCAGTATTTCAAGTGCCTCATGACCGCTATATGCGGTATAAACTTCAAGCCCGCAGTTTGCAAGAATCTCCCTATGGATTTTTACATTGACTTCATTATCATCTGTAACAAGCACTTTTTCATTTTTATATGTAGGCTTTGAATCAACCGTATCGACTGATTTTTTTGAAGATACGGAAAACTCCAAACTGAAATAAAATACAGAACCTTCTCCTACTTTGCTTTTAACCTCAATTTTGCTTTTTCCGTTGCTCAGTGCCGTTACAATCTGCTGACATATTGGAAGTCCTAATCCTGTTCCTCCGAACTGCCTTGATGTTGAGGAACTGCTTTGTATATACGGACGGAAAACTGACTGTAAAGTCTTTTCTTCCATTCCAATACCTGTATCACGAACTTCAAAATAAATGATGCATTTATTTTCATTATAATTTTTCAGTTGAATATTAACCGTTACACCGCCGTCCTCCGTAAATTTTAAGGCGTTGCCGATAAGATTTATAAGCACCTGACGCAGCTTTAACGAATCCCCTATAAGTATCTGAGGAAGTGCATTATCCTGATTGAAAATCAAATAAAGGTTCTTACGGTCCGCCTGATTTTTCATTACGGAATATACCTCCGACAGGAGTTTAAAAAAATCAAAATCTATTTTTTCAATTTTCATATATCTTGATTCAAATTTTGTATAATCAAGAATATCATTAACAACACCCAGCAAAACATCGGAAGAATAATAAATTCCGTCAACATATAAACGCTGTTTTTCATTCAATTCCGTTTGAGAGAGCAACTCCGAATATCCGCTTACGGCATTGAGCGAGGTTCTCATTTCATGGCTCATCTGTGCCATAAAAACGCTTTTGGAACGATTGGAGATTTCCGCCTGATTTCTCTCCCGACGCATATCCTCCTCTGCCTTTCTTCTTTGGAAAAGCTCCGAATGTACGGTATCAATCAATTTATTAAACACTGCACCCAATGCCTTAACTTCTTTTGCACCCTCTGGAATGACTTTTACCGCCATTTTATTTACATTTAAATCCGAAACAACACTTGATTTTTTATCTTTTTCCCGCTTGTATATACTTTCAGTGTATTTTTTAACAGGGGTAATATACAGTTTATGGAATATAATAAAAATTCCGCCTATTGCAAGCATTGTAAAGCAAGATGAAAACACAAGTACAATTGTTGCTGTTTGTGTACCGTTTTTTGTTTTGGCAACATCATTATCAAGACGAATATTCATTATTTCCTGAAAGCTGTTTATCGCACCCATGATATGATTTTTATAATAATCGTAATTTTCGTCATATAACATCAATATGGCTTTTTCCTTCATTTCCGATTTATCCTCTGTATCGAAAAAAGCACACTGCATAACCATGCTTACATAGTTATATAAATCATTATCATATTTAAAATCTTCTTCTGTCCAACCCTCACTCATAATTGCCAATTTCATTGAATATGTTTCAGTATTGATAAGCAAATCCGAATACTTTTTAGCCTCTTTTAGAAAAGAGATTTCCGCCTCTGCGGGACTTTCCTTTTCAAAACGCTCAATAGCATTATCTCTGGTTTTCGTTACATAAATTTCATTCCAATAATTATACAAATGCGTTATATCATGTGTAATAGAGAAAAGGCGAACTTCAGATGTAAGATAGTCAGACGCATCTGCGAGGTCAATTCCTAACTGTCTGTAAGTATTTCTGTCATGATTTGCTTTTTCTTCTTTGCTGATACAAGTATTTATGTAAAATGTACTTGAAAGAAGTATCAGAACAATCGACATAAATACAGCTATTGACAAAATCGTGATGTTTCTGCTGCTTTTTATATTATCTGCATTTATTTTCATAGGCTCACAACCTTAAAAACATTTTGCGTAAATTTACGGAATATATGGATAAAGCCCGAAAACTGCCACCGATAAAATATCGGTAACAGCTTTCAGGTTGTTTTGGGAAATATCATTGATTTAAAGTTACAATCTCAGAAAATATATTTCTAACTTTTTTCGGAAAAAGATTTGACGGTATTCTTCGGGTCTTTAACAAGTAAAAAGATAAGCCATATAACAAGCCCAAGAACAACTGCGGAAATACCCAAAAAAGTATCATTCAGCATATCAGCCGCCGCAGGAACAAAGTATTCTGCACCCAAAGCCGCATACTCAAAAAACGAGTCAACAAGCCACATCAATGATGCACCCCAATACATATAGCAAAGTACGCCGATTTTCAGCGTTCGTGCATTTTCATTGACATACCATATAACTGTTGAAACGACTGCGGCCAAAATTGTAATTAACACTGTCATACTGTACCCTCATCAATCTTTCTAAACGATAGTTTCTTTTTTCCGATTTTACTTGAAATAATCTCAATTGCCGCCCACACAACCGTTACTAAAAGTGCCATAGATGTTCCTGCTGTTGCCATTTCGTAAAACATTTCCGCCATATCCGCAGGGTTTGAAGCCGCCGTCAAAAACGGAAACCATGCTGTAATTTCGCCGTGCCATATATGTTCAAATGCAAGTAATGCCGAACCGCCCCATAAAAATCCCGAAAGCCGGTTCAGACTTTTTGAAATTTTCAATGGTTTTTCCGCTTTAACTTCGTGTGATTTTACAACCTTTGCCGCAATGGTTGTAACGATTGCTTCTGCTACCGGTACTAAAAAACAAGCCATTTTAAATTCCTCCCAAAAGTTAGTGTCCTATCAAAACAGGTTAAGAAATTCGTATGCAAAACGCAATATACTTACTATTTCAATGTCTTTATAATATCATCAATTATTCAAATGAAAAACATCAATAATCCGAAAAATTACATAAAAAACCAGCAATTTTAATTACCTTACCAAAAATTTATTTCTTTAACAATTCTATTTGCAAAACGGACAATTTCATCACCACTGTTTGCAAATATTCTTACACACAAGCCTTTATGTGCATTTGTAATTGCAACTTCAACACCTTTATATTCAGGCAAATCAAAATTATCCGTACCGTAAATATACATCATTCCCACATGAGAAAATCCCTCAAAAAATCCGATACCGTCCAACCTGACTTCCTTAGGTGAAAGCCTTTGGTTATCAAGAAATTCAAGTGTATCATCAACATAAACCGCCGTTCTTGAACGATAGAGCGTAAACTGAAATTCTTCATTCATTGCTTTGCGTCCGCATGAAATGACATCAAGCATTGCAAACCGGCTGTCCGATGAAAGATAAACCTCTGTGCAATTTTGAAAAACACTGCCGCCAAACGGAATTATCGGTGTGGGAAAGTACAAAAATTTTCCCCCGCTTTTAACAGTTAGTTTAACTTTTTGAGAAGCCCCTTTATTGGAAGCCTTAAAAAGCTTTGTGTATGATTGTCCCGTAAACTTTAAAGCGGAACTCTCACAAACTTCAATTTCTGTATCGTAAAAATCGCCTTCAAGAATTCCCGCACTCGCAGTCATCATCATAACTTCGATATAATTTTCATAACAGAACGGTTTTGCAACCTTTATTGGAGCAGTAAAAATGCAATCAGAAATTACGGTTTTACTATTGAAATTTTCGGATTTCAAGTATAATCTGCTCATTTCAGGTCCTCAAACAGCACAGAGTTTTTAATCCACTTTACCACTTCATTTACACCGTCCAATGTTATAAGATTTGTAAATATAAAAGGACGGTCGCCCCTCATTCTTTTTGAGTCGTTTTCCATAACTTTAAGACTTGCACCTACCATAGGGGCAAGGTCTGTTTTATTGATGACAAGCAAATCTGAACGAGTTACGCCCGGTCCGCCTTTTCGTGGAATTTTCTCTCCTTGTGCCACATCAATAACATAAATAGATGCGTCTGCCAAATCAGGGGAAAAAGTTGCGGAAAGATTATCGCCGCCGCTCTCGATAAAGATAATCTCCACATCGGGAAACTTACTTACCATTTCATCAACAGCCTCTAAATTCATCGAACAATCCTCACGGATAGCCGTATGCGGACAGCCGCCTGTTTCAACACCGACAATTCTCCCTGGCGGCAAATTTGAATTTTTAATCAAAAACTCAGCGTCCTCTTTGGTGTAAATATCATTTGTAATAACACATATACTGTATTCTTTGGACATAATTCTTGTAAGACGCTCAATCAGTGCGGTTTTACCCGAACCGACAGGTCCTCCAACTCCGATTTTTACATATGACATTTTAAATCCTCCATGCTTATGAAATATACAATCTTGAATAGAGCTTTTCATGCTCCATAGACCTCAGGTCAAACCCCGCACCGTTTATGCCTAAATCTTCCATTTCAATTTCAAGTGCCTGTTTAACTGCATACGGAATTTTTTCAATAACTTTTGCAAGACATTTCTGACCGTCAAGCTGTCTGAGTGGTACAAGTTTAACCGCATGATTTACCATTGAGGACAACAGACTGTAACAGTACATTTCAAGTCCCCGAGATATTTCCATACCTGTATCAAGAATAAAAAGTCCTATGGCTATA
Organism: Acutalibacteraceae bacterium; assembly: GCA_051881635.1. Lineage (GTDB taxonomy): Bacteria > Bacillota > Clostridia > Oscillospirales > Acutalibacteraceae > JBJEQG01. Next base: position 4,471 of record JBJEQG010000107.1, on the reverse strand, counting down.
CTGTAATTTCCCTCACATTCTCGTTTTGCAATACTTTGGGAATAAGCTCGCAAAAGGGTATATTCTCCAAGTGCGTTTTCGGCTTTGAGAAACCTTGCACATAATTTTTGACTTCCATTTCTGATTTCAAATGACGATTTTGACGCTGTACAAATTTCATCAAGCCATTTAAAATTTTCTCCCTGTGCTGCTTTTGCGGCAAAACCTAAATCGTTGAAAGGAAGAAGATATATAAATCCGTCCAAAAAATCCGTAAGCGTTTTTTCGTCCCGTACCAAATTCTTTTGAACATAGGTTTCCATACCATTAGATAATGTAAATGCCCCGATAGGAAACAGTGCGTCAAGAGCCTGTAAAAGTTTTAAAAAGCTGCTGTCATTCATGATTGCAACACTTCTCTGCTGTCTTTATGAGAATGTTCATGACTATGGGTATGTGCATGGGCTTTACATTCAATATAACCTTCAAACTTTTCATAAACTTTTGTTACTCTAAAACCAAGATGTTTCAGGTATTCAAATGTTGGTTCGTCAAACGGACATTTAACTGTATTTTGCCCGATTGCGACAGAAAGATGACGGTTTCCGATTTCAAAACAAAGTCTGCCCATTTCCTGCATATTGGAAATCTCTGTGGAAATAAGATTGCATGGGGCAATTTTTACAACGACAACCTTTACTTTATCTTCATAAATAACATCTCCGTCATTAAGAGATTTTTCAATTTTTATTCCGATTTCCTCACCTGCGGAAGTCATCTTTCTTAAAATTTTTTTATCACGCTCAAACCATTCGATTATAACAGTATCAATCCGCTTGTCTGTATTTTCAAGTTTGCCGTATATTCTTTCGGTAATCATAAGGTTTTGTCCTCCATTGGCTCAGAATAAATAATATTTCTGTGTAAGCGGAAGTTTTTCAGCCGCTTCACAGATAATTTCTTCTCCGTCAACAGTAACTTTATATGTTTCCGGGTCAACCTGAATATCACCTGTTCTGTTGTTGAACTTCATATCCTTTTTGCCGATATTGCGGCAGTTTGAAACAGGCAAAACCATTCTCTGCAAACCAAGTCTTTCCGCAATACCGTTTTCAACCGCCGTCTTTGAAACAAAGCTTGCACAACAGCGTTTTACTGCCAGCCCGTATGCTCCAAACATTTTCGTATAAATAACAGGCTGCGGTGTAGGAATTGAGGCATTGGCATCGCCCATCTTTGCAGCTATGATAAATCCGCCTTTGATAATCATTTCAGGCTTTACACCAAACAATGCCGGTTTCCACAGTACAAGGTCAGCCATTTTACCAACTTCCACAGACCCTACATAATTTGCAATTCCATGTGTAATTGCAGGATTGATTGTATATTTTGAAATATATCTTTTCACACGCAAATTATCATTTCTTGCATTATCCTCAGGAAGTGTACCTCTTTGGTCTTTCATTTTTGACGCTGTCTGCCATGTTCTTGTAATAACTTCTCCTACCCGTCCCATTGCCTGCGAGTCAGAACTCATCATGCTGAAAATTCCCATATCATGAAGAATATCCTCAGCCGCAATGGTTTCGGGGCGTATTCTTGAATCGGCAAAAGCAATATCTTCCGGAACTTTGCTGTCAAGATGATGACAAACCATAAGCATATCAAGGTGTTCATCAATCGTATTCTTTGTAAAAGGCATTGTCGGATTGGTTGAAGACGGCAAAATATTCGGAAAAGCCGCCGCCCTAATAATATCGGGAGCGTGTCCGCCGCCCGCACCCTCAGTATGATATGTATGTATAGTTCTTCCTTTTATTGCATTGATTGTATCCTCAACAAATCCACCCTCATTAAGTGTATCTGTATGAATTGAAACTTGAATATCGTACTTATCAGCAACATTCAGCGACTGATTGATAACAGACGGTGTCGCTCCCCAGTCCTCATGGATTTTCAAACCGCATACACCTGCTTCAACCTGTTCCGCAAGTGCGTTATAATTTGCACTGTTGCCCTTTCCGAGAAAACCTAAATTTATCGGATATTCTTCGGCAGCTTCAAGCATTTTTTCAATATTGAATTTTCCGGGAGTACAGGTTGTGGCATTCGTACCGTCCGCCGGTCCTGTTCCACCACCAATCATTGTAGTTACACCTGAATAAAGAGCCGTTTCAATCTGTGTAGGACTTATAAAATGAATATGCGTATCAATGCCACCGGCAGTAAGAATAAGTCCCTCTCCCGCAATTGCTTCCGTTCCTGCACCGAATACAAGAGAAGGCGTAACCCCGTCCATAATATCAGGATTTCCCGCCTTGCCTATACCACAGATTTTACCGTCCTTAATTCCAATATCAGCCTTGTAAATTCCGGTATAATCAACAATAAGCACATTGGTAATTACAGTATCGGGACAATCCTTATCGGGTATGGAACATGACTGTCCCATACCGTCACGAAGGGATTTTCCTCCGCCAAATTTTGCTTCATCGCCATAAATTGTATAATCCTTTTCTACTTCAATTATAAGAGATGTATCTCCAAGACGAACTCTATCTCCAACCGTTGGACCGTACATATCAGCATAATGCTTTTTGGACATCTTAAACATTTAATCCACTCCCTTAAAGCCTAAATCTTTTGCCTTTGCAAAAGCCTTTGATTTTACTTCCTCATCGTCCATTTTTCCCTGAACCAAGTCATTAAGACCATAACCCACACGATTGCCGCCGATTTTTACCACTGAAACCCGTTTGCTTTCACCAGGTTCAAAGCGTACCGCCGTACCGGACGGAATATCAAGATGCATACCATATGCAGCTTTTCTGTCAAATTCAAGGGCTTTATTGACCTCAAAGAAATGAAAATGCGAACCAACCTGAATAGGTCTGTCAGCCGTATTTGTAACGGTAATTTCAACAGCCTCTTTGCCGTCATTGATGATAATTTCGCCCTCATCAATAAAGTATTCGCCCGGAGTCATCTTATTGTTTGAAATAATCGGCTCATGGACAGTAACAAGCTTTGTGCCGTCCGGAAATGTAGCTTCAAGCTGAATTTCATGTATCATCTCAGCAACGCCGTCCATAACATCATCAGCAGTGAGAATTTTTTTTCCGGCACTCATAAGTTCTGTAACAGAAAGTCCGTCACGAGCCATCTCCAACAGTTCAGAGGTAATCAATGCAATAGCCTCCGGATAGTTAAGTTTCAGACCTCTTGCTTTGCGTTGTTTTGCAAGTTCTCCTGCATAATGGGTCATCAGACGCTCTTGTTCTCTTGGGGTAAGGTGCATGAATATCCGCCTCCTAAAATTTCAAATTAAAAAATGGCGTACCAACATTGTTGGTACGCCATTGTACTTGAATATGATTCAATTTAATCGTATTATAACATAAAAGAAAAAAAAAGCAACGATTTTTTTAATAAAAATGAATTGAAAGAATATCATCTTGACAGTATTATTATAGAAAACTTATTTTAATATCCTAAATGTATATTTTGACATTATTATACATATTGTATTTTAATTTTTTTGGTTCTAAAATGTTTTTTTCAATGGCTATTTTTTAAATCCCTCTCATATACATTATAAAACTATATTTGCGGAGGGGAGAAATGTGAAAGGCATTGTAGAAGAAAGAGCCGCCAAATTGGGAGCATATATTATCGAAAGCAAAGCCACTGTCCGGCGGGCGGCAAAAATTTTCGGTGTCAGCAAAAGCACAGTACACAAAGATGTGTCTGAACGCTTAAAATATGTCAATCCAACCTTGTACAAGGAGGTTAAAAATGTCCTCGAAGTCAACAAAGCCCAGCGACATATTCGTGGCGGTATGGCAACCAAAAAAAAATATCTTATTTTACGCTCCCAAAAATTAAAATAAATTTTTATAAAAAAGGGGAAAACCTCTGCTTTGTAGGTTTTCCCCTTAATATTTGTTCATATTAACATATATTCGATAACAAGTTAAAGTTTATAGGTCAAGGTCGAGTACCTCGACTAAACTGGAATTTTAATCTTCAGACATTGCATACTGAACAATCATTGGATCATCATATTCCGCCCACATAGACTTGTTTTCATCAAGTTCTTTCAATTGCATCATTTCCTTCTTAGTCAGCTCAAAACCGAAAATATCAAGATTTTCTTTCATTCTCTCTTTATGCGTACTTTTAGGAATAACTACAATCCCCCGCTGAACAAGCTGTCGTAATGCTACTTGAACAGGCGATTTTCCATGTTCTTTTGCTATTTGGTTCACAATTGGATGCTTCATTATTTCATTTAATCTGTGCTGTGCCAATGGTCCCCATGCTTCATGCTGAATATTGTATTTTTCCATCCATTCATGAAGATAATATTGTTGCCAGAACAAATGTGTCTCTACCTGATTTACTGCCGGTACAATCTTGTTAAATGTAGCAATATCCGCCATTCGTTCAGCACTAAAATTTGAAATTCCTATTGCTCTAATTTTACCTTCAT
>JBJEQG010000106.1:0-3007 GCA_051881635.1 Acutalibacteraceae bacterium | reverse complement strand
TCTTTATCATAAGGTTTTTTGATGTTTAGTCAAGTGGTTTTGAAAAACATAAATCATTTATGAAAATTGCACAAAGAATTTAGGAAACCGGCTTTGGTTCTATATTATGAATATTGAAAAAGTGATTGTAAAATAATGTAGCAGAAAAATAAGTAATAAATATACAAATTTAAAAAATGTTGTGCAATAATTATGGTCTTAATTTTCATATTTACCATAAAAAATTCAATAATTTGTGAGGATTTTTTGGAAAAAAAGTGAACTTTGTCGAAACAATAAAATTTTTTGTAAAAAATATATAAAATTTTTTATAATGCATTTTTTTTTGATTTATTATTGACATAACAAAGAAATAATGCTAAAATGGTAGAAAAATTGGAGCGGTAAATAATAACACTCGAATTTAGATATTTGTTGGAATAGAGTTTATTATACGGAAAGGCGGCAGCGAGATGCGTTCTAAGCAAAAAAACATAAGTGCAAAAGCATATAAAATTTTATCCCTCGTTTTGGCTTTTACGGTCTTGGTGTCGGGACTTGGTGTATGGTACATTTCCGGAACATCAAATACCGTTGAGGCAGCTACACAATATAAAGATATTGAGTATGTTGGTTTGGATCTTTATGATTATTATTATGACAATCAAATTTTAAACGGTCAAATAGATCAAGGTACTCAGGGCGGTATCGCCAAAAATGCCAGTGCATACAGCATTTTTAATAGTGTTGTAAGTGATAAATTCAAAAACGATTTTCCTACTACTAATTATCCTCTATATTTTGGTGGATTTTGGCACGATAATATGGGTAGTGAGAATGAGTATGCCGGAGTATATAACGATAGCTTATTAGCATATATTCAAGGCAATAGCTATTTTAACTTTCAATGGGCGGTCAACCTTGCACAAAGAGGTCGTCTGAACAGTTCCTCAGAAAGCGAACAATCAGCAAGATATAGAGCTAGTGTACAGGGATTATATGGCAGCTCAGCTCCATATTTTGATAGTAGCTTTTTGAGTACACAAGTTACCATAAAAGAAATCGAGTGGGCAGGTATTACGAATATAGAAGGTGGTACTTCTCCAGTTGATAACTGGACGAATAACGATGTCAATAACAAACTTCAATCTGGATATAGCTATGATATTGATATAACTGGAAATAGTATGTCCATAAAAAAATCTCATATAGGTAATTATCAGGGAACAACTACAATTTATCTTCATGTTAAAGAAAATCTTAGTAGTTGGAAAGATAAGAGCTTTGCACTTTTGGTAAAAAATTCATCAAATCAAAATGTAAATATTCCTTTTGAGAAGATATCAGAAGGCAGTAGTCAATGGGATTACAGATTAACCTTGACAGATGACCAGATAAATACTTACGGTAAAAATTCAAAGACTTCATCAATCGGTGCGGCTTATGAAAATCTGAAATTTCCGTTCTATCATGCAGGAAACGGCTATTATGTTTTTAACTCTATGTCGTCAGATAAAATTCCAAGCGAGATTTCAGAAGATTTAAAAACTATACACTCAAAATCGGTTTATTATGATCCGACAACAAATCAAATTTATAAAAAGGGTGACGCAGTTAATGGTACAACAGTTGGTACTGTTGATGATAGTACAGGGGAATTAGGGTTCTTCCCGTTTAACCTTAATACTACAACTCCGAGCGAACTTAACTATGGTTTCGGAGCAAGATTTACTATTGATTTTCATGTTAGTCCGGAGGGTAAAGATGCCAACGGTAATGAAATTGAATTTACTTTCGCAGGAGATGACGATGTTTGGGTACTGCTTGACAATAATTTAGTTTTGGACTTGGGCGGTGCACATAAAAATGCGGTTGGTAAAATCAATTTCGCAACAAAACAAGCTACTATTTTAACAGGTGTTGTTACAGATCCTACAGGCGGTGTAGGGCAAAATATTCAAACTGCTGGAACAGTTAATTTAATTGATATACTTGAAAACAGTACAGCAGCAACACAGCATACAATTACAGTGCTTTACATGGAACGCGGTATGCTCAATTCAAACTTGTTTATGAGCTATAACTTTACAGCTATTCCGAATGAAAATACTCTTACAGTTGAAAATAAAGTTAATGCTGAGAATGTAAATGCTGGTCTTAGAAATCAAACTTATGCTGTTGCCGACAATGATGTTTTTGAGTACACATTGGCAAATAAAGGCACAGACAAAGGTGATGTAGACAGCACGGGTGTACAATATCCTGAATACGATTATATCAAAAGATTTAATACACAAGCGACAGGTAATCCATTCGCCTTGCTTTCGGGGCAGAATGGTGTAGAAAGTACACGAGAAGTGATGCGTTATATTTATTTAAACCCTACATGGAGTGGTGGTAATTGGACGAACGACAGTGCTAAAATTTATGCATGGGTTTGGAAAAACGAAAATGGCGTTGAAAGTAATAAACATGTAAAGCAGATGGAAACTGTAGATGTTTCTGGAACAACTCTTTATAGGGTGGAATATAACACAGATGAATATAATTGTATATCTTTTGTTAGAGTTAATCCTACAAATTTGCCGAACGACAATGACACAACTTTTCCTACCGGTAAATGGAATCAAAGCCCTGATCTTAATGTTTCAACTTTGACTTCTAATTTATATAAAATAACCGGTTGGGATAATAGTGGTACATGGGGTAGTGAAGAAGAAAATATTAAGGAAACAGTTACGATTACAACTTACCCAACAGAAGATAATAAATATCTTGATAAAGTAACAGGTACTATTGATAAAAACATATTCTATCCTGTTGCAAATACAAACTATGCGTTGACAGATCCGTTTGCAAAAATTAAAGGTACAGATAATACTTGGAGTACATATGACGATACAATCGCAGGAAAAACAGATGACAGTGGTAAACTGAATTTGATGTATAATGAAACGGCGAAGTTTACGGGTCAGTTTAAAAAAGGCAGTACAATGCAGATTGTACAAGAAAATGCTTTGAAAACACC
>JBJEQG010000105.1:8790-14362 GCA_051881635.1 Acutalibacteraceae bacterium | reverse complement strand
TAACAAAAAGAAATAACCGCCCCAGCTTCCAATAGGGCAGTTATTTCTTAACACAAACTATTTGGGAGCAACCGCTTATCGGTACACCCTTGTTATTTATATTATACAACCCAAAAGAAAATATGTCAAGTCAAAGTGTGGCGATTTTGCCATGCTTTTTTTATTTGGAGATTGACGAAAATTGTCGTATTTGATATAATAAAAATTGGCAAGAGTGTACCAGAAACGGTAGGCGGTTGTTCCCTCAACCTCTTTTGAGGTGCAGGGATAAAAATTCTTTTTGTGTCCCTGCTTTCTTACGAAAGGAGGGATTGCCGATGAGTTGGATTGAATTTCTGACTTTGGCTTTGGTGGTTTGCAATATTGTGCAAATCTTTCAAAATTTTAACAAAAAGAAATAACCGCCCCATTCCCACATAAGGCGGTTATTTCTTAAATAAATTCGCATATTGGGAACAACCGCTTATCGGTATACCCTTGCTTTATTTATATTATACAATTCAAAAGAAAATATGTCAAGTGGGTGGTTTATATCTGCCTCAGCCGATGATTGACAAGAAAACAACGGACGGGTATAATAAATAAAGATTTGTACATCTTGATAGAATAAGGAAAATTGTTTGCGAAAGAATATTATTAAGGAGAAAATTTATGTTTGTAGATATAGCTAAAATTTCAATTCGTGCCGGTGACGGCGGTGACGGTGCAGTATCATTCCACCGTGAAAAGTATGTTGCGGCAGGCGGTCCTGACGGCGGTGACGGCGGTCGTGGCGGTAATATCCTTTTCCAAGCTGATGATAATTTGTCAACATTGGCGGATTTCCGTTATAAAAGAAAATATACCGCTCCAAAGGGTGAAAACGGTCGGAGCGGTCGCTGTTATGGCAAAAAAGCCGAAGATTTAATCATTCGTGTGCCGAGAGGTACAGTGATTAAAGAACAGGAAAGCGGACGCATTTTGGCGGATATTTCGGGCGATGAGCCTGTTATTGTTGCAAAAGGCGGCAAAGGTGGTTGGGGCAATATCCATTTTGCAACACCTACCCGGCAAGTGCCTCGCTTTGCAAAACCCGGACAGCCCGGTGAGGCTTTTGATGTTCAGCTTGAATTAAAACTGCTTGCCGATGTCGGTTTGGTTGGTTATCCGAATGTTGGAAAATCGACTTTGATTTCCGTTGTCAGCGAGGCAAAACCTGTTATCGCAAACTATCACTTTACAACGATTACTCCCGTTTTGGGTGTTGTACGCATGGGAGAGGAAGCGTCATTCGTTATGGCGGATATTCCCGGACTGATTGAGGGTGCGGGTGACGGTGCAGGCTTGGGACACCAATTTTTGCGTCATGTTGAACGCTGTCGTATGCTTGTTCATGTTGTTGATGTATCGGGCAGTGAGGGGCGTGACCCGAAAGAGGACTTTAAGACCATTAACGAAGAACTCAAAAAGTTCAATCCCGATTTGGCAAAGCGTCCAATGATTGTTGTCGGAAACAAGTGCGACTTGACGGAGGACGAGGTTGTTGACGATTTCAAAAAATATATTGAGGAACAGGGCTATGCATTTTTCCCGATTATGGCGGCAATTTCTTACGGTGTTGAACCGTTACTGAAAAAGATTTGGGAAATGCTTTCAAAATTACCGCCAATTTCACGCTTTGAGGCTGAACCGGCACCGATTTTGGAAACGGAAAAAATCGGTAAGCGTGAAGTTAAGATTACCCAACATGATGATGTGTTCTTTGTGGAGGGCGAATGGCTCATACCTGTTTTGCGTACCGTCAATATGGACGATTACGAGTCATTGCAATACTTTGAGCGTGTGCTGAATACGGCAGGCGTTATTGATGCATTGCGTCAGGCAGGCATTGAAGAAGGCGATACCGTCAGCATTTATGATTTGGAATTTGAATTTGTTGAGTAATGGGGTAACAGTATGGCACGATTGACAACAGAAGAATGTACCCCCAAAAATCTCAGTCCTTTGTCGCTTGCTTTTGTCGGGGACGGCGTGTATGATTTGTTTGTTCGTGAAACTTTGGTTTGTGCAGCAAACAGACCGCTTAAAGACCTGAACAGGCTGAAAGTCGAACAAGTGCGGTGTCAGGCACAGGCAAAACTCATGCAAACCATAGAGTCGATTTTGACGGAAGAAGAAGCGGCGGTTTATCGGCGTGGCAGAAATGCACATACAGGTCATACGCCCAAAAATGCCACAAATGCAGATTATCATGCCGCAACGGGGTTTGAGGCACTTTTGGGATATTTGTATCTTTGCGGACGGATTGAGCGTATTAGAGAATTGGTCAGCTTTCATTCCCAAAGTGAAATATAAATTTAAGGGAGAAAACCGCTGTTTGGTTTTCTCCCTTTTTAAATATAAGGTTCAACTCAGGTCGTATGTTGTATAACCCTGTTCTTGAAGTGTTTGTTGAAGTTGATTAAACCGTTTATAATGACGGGCTTTCCAGTCCGTTTTAAAGCAATCCCAAAAAGTCGGGTTTATATGCATTTCAAAACGGATTGGCTCATCTGCAAAAAACTCATAGAACGGCAGTTCGCCATTGATGTTTCTCGTGCCGACACAATGTCTGTCCTTTTTTTGGAGAACGGATTTATGCCCCAAAATATCCGTAAATTCCTCAGAATTGTTTATATAATCAACCCAATTTGAACGGCATTGTTCAAGGTCAATTTCCTGTTGTATGTTGTTATCGTCAAGATAGAACAATACACCTGACCGAACTTCAATAATTGCCGAAAAATCAAATAAATTCATTATATTTTTCTCCCTAATCTCAAAAGAGGGGTTTCCAAAGGGTTTTAAACCCTTTGGTGGGTCAAGGGCAACGCCCTTGTGGGGGTTCGGGGGCAACGCCCCTGATTTCAGGCGATGAGTTGGGTAAAACCAACGATAATGGGCATGGTTATTACGGAACAAAGGGTGGAAAGCGTAACTAAATTTACGGCTAAGGGTGCGTCCTGATTGAATTTGGCGGCAAACATGGTTGTTGTTGCGGCGGCAGGAGCGGAGGCGGAGATAACGCATGAAACTAAAAGTGTTCCCCGAATACCGCAAAGATAAAGCGTGCCAAAGGTGATTAACGGTATGATAATCAGACGCAGGGCAATAGCGGCATAACTTTTCGCATCTTTGAAAGCATCAAGAATGTTCGACTTTGACAGATAATAACCAATAAATATCATCGGCACAGGCGTGTTGAGGGCGGCAACATAGGAAATCGGCTCGAAAATAATTTCAGGAATTTGAATGTTGCACACAAAAATGATAATGCCGACAAAAACACCTACAATACCGGGATTGAGAAGAATTTTTTTGGCGGAAAGAAACTTCTTGTCACCGCTCATCATGACAACGCCGTAACTCCACAAAACAAGGTTGAACACTGCAATATAAACAGCGGCATAGAAAACGCCGTCATCACCGAGAACAGCCTGTTGTAAGGGGAGCGACATAAAAGCACAGTTCGAGAAAATGACGGAAAAACGATAAACCCTTCTTCGGGCAATATTTTTATCCCTGAAAATCAGCATGGCAATACCAATGCTGACAACATGAATAACGATTGCCAACGCCGCCGCCAACAAAATATTTGTTAGCATACTGCTGTCAAAAGGGCGTATAAACGACTTAATAATAACACATGGCGTTACAACATAAAGCACAAGCTCATTCAGGCATTTAGAGCCTTGTTCGGTAATCAACTTTGTTTTTCCACATATAAAGCCGACAGCAATCAATATAAACAGTATAACAACCTGTTGTCCCACAGTCAAAATATTTTCCAACATTTTGAACAGTCCCTTCCTTATCTTTTATTCTCTCAAAATTTCTTCCCATAAACAAGCTGAACCATTTTGTCAAAGTCATAATTCAGCTTTTCAAAGTGAATTGTTGTATGAAAATGATTGCAAATATCCTCCAATTCATGACTTAAATCCATTTGACAAATCGTGGCATAATAGACCGTCCATTCAAATGCTCCCGTTTTTTGGGCTTTGACCATTTTTAAATCCTCATATTTTGCGGTGATTTTTTGGGCATATTCCAAAATCTGTTTTTCCGTCACCGTAACTTTGGGGGTGTTTATCTTTTGTGCATTTGGGCTTTTGATTTTCCGATAAAAATGCGGACATTTTTTGGCGGTACAGCCATGACGGTTAATTAACCGCTTTGTCAAATAGCCTTCATGTTCCTCATAACGGCAATAGCCGACACAATGTACGGCTTCAATCGAGGTTCTGTCAATGCTCATTCGCCGTAATGCCTCTTTTTCATCAATGACAAGCGGTGTGCCGTCCGAGGGATATTCCTGTATCAGCATGGCACACCTCCGTTTATAATCTGGACTTGAAGTCCTCATAGCTGAATTGCTTTAATATTTCGGTTGAACCGTCTGTTTTAAGCAAGGCAATCGAGGGGAGCGGCATACCGTTGAAAGTATTATTTTTCACCATGGAATAAATCGCCATATCCGTAAAAATCAGTTTATCGCCAATTTCAAGCGGTTTATCAAACGCATAATCCCCGATAATATCGCCTGCCAAACAGGTGGGAGCAGCCAAACGATAGGTGTAAGGTTTTTCGCCGTCCTTGCCTGAACCGATGATAAACGGACGGTACGGCATTTCCAAAACATCGGGCATATGACAGGCGGCTGAGGTATCGACAATCGCAATATCCATGCCGTTGTGAACAATATCCAAAACGGTTGTCGTTAAATATCCGGCATTGAGTGCAACAGCCTCGCCTGGTTCAAGATATACCTGTATATTATAGGTGTCCTGAATGTGCTTAATACATTCAATCAGCGTTTCAATGTCATAATCGGGGCGTGTGATATGGTGTCCTCCGCCAAAGTTGAGCCACTTCATATTATAAAGATATTTCCCGAATTTTTCTTCAACATGAACGAGTGTGCGTTTAAGCGTATCGGAATTTTGTTCGCACATGGTATGAAAGTGCAAACCGCTCAATCCGTCCAAAGCCGTTTCGTCAAATTGGGCAAGCGTTACGCCCATGCGTGAGTTTGCAAAACAGGGGTTATAAATATCCGTTTCGATTTCCGAATATTCTGGGTTGATACGCAAACCGTATTCTATATTCTGATGTTTCAGTGCGGTTGACTTAAAGTGTTTCCACTGTGAAAAAGAATTGAAAACAATATGGTCGCAATAGTGCGTCAATTCCTCAAAATCCTTGTCGGAAAATGCGGGAGCAAATGCATGAACCTCAGTTCCCATTTCTTCAAATCCCAAACGGGCCTCATAAACACCGCTGGCGGTTGTTCCCGCCAAATATTTTTTTATCAGCGGATAGGTTTTGTAGGCGGAAAATGCCTTTTGTGCCAAAAGGATTTTGCACCCTGTACGCTTTTGAACATCTTGCAGAATTTCGAGATTGTGTATTAACGCCTTTTCGTCAATGACATAACAAGGCGTGGGGAGCTTATATATATTTTCCATTTCCATGTTTATCACCTCTGTTTTTAATTCACAATGTATAATTGGCTGTACTGAAACAGCACAGCCAACTTTCAATCGTTTTTAAT
>JBJEQG010000105.1:0-8690 GCA_051881635.1 Acutalibacteraceae bacterium | reverse complement strand
GGTAAACCGAATTTGTTGAGAGCGTCCATGAATGGGTCCGGGTCAAATTCTTCGATGTTGTGTACACCGACTTTGTTCCACTTGCCCGTCAAAATCATGGCTGCTCCAATCATAGCAGGCACACCTGTTGTATAGGAAATTGCCTGTGAACCAACCTCTTTGTATGCCTCCTGATGGTCGCAAATATTGTAGAGGTAGTAAGTCTTGTCCTTGCCGTCCTTTTTACCTTGGAAAATACAGCCGATGTTGGTTTTGCCCTTTGTGCGTGGACCGAGAGAGGCCGGGTCAGGCAAAACGGCTTTCAAAAATTGGAGAGGAACAATCTTTTTGCCCTCAAATTCAATCGGTTCAATAGAGGTCATGCCGACATTTTCAAGACATTTGAGGTGCGTTAAGTAGCTCTGTCCGAAAGTCATGAAGAAACGAATACGCTTAATGCCCTTGATATTCAATGCAAGGGATTCCAATTCCTCATGGTGCAGAAGATACATATCACGCTCACCGATACCCTCAAAGTTATAAACACGCTTGATTTCCATAGGTTCGGTTTCAACCCACTTGCCGTCCTCAATATAACTTCCCTTTGCGGAAACTTCACGAATATTGATTTCGGGGTTGAAGTTTGTTGCAAACGGATAACCATGGTCACCGCCGTTTGCGTCCAAAATATCAATGTAGTTGATTTCGTCAAATTCATGCTTTTGGGCATAAGCACTGAACACACCTGTAACACCGGGGTCAAAGCCACTGCCGAGAAGTGCGATAATGCCAGCCTCCTCAAAACGCTGACGGTATGCCCATTGCCATTTGTATTCAAATTTGGCGGTGTCGACAGGCTCATAGTTTGCAGTATCAACATAATGTGTTTTTGTTGCTAAACAAGCGTCCATAATTGTCAAGTCCTGATAGGGGAGAGCCAAATTTATAACAACATCGGGCTTGAAGTTGTTAATAAGGGCAATCAGTTCGTCCACATTGTCGGCATTGACTTGTGCAGTGGAAATTTTTGTCTTTCCGCCGTCAAGTTTTGCTTTCAGAGCATCGCACTTTGATTTTGTACGGCTCGCAATGCAGATTTCCTCAAAAACCTCAGAGTTTTGGCAACATTTGTGAACGCAAACGCTTGCGACACCGCCGGCTCCGATAATTAACGCTTTTCCCATAATTTCAGACCTCCATAATTTAAAAGATTGATATATATAGATTAACCGTAAACCTTTGTTCAATGACAGATAAATCAGGTTTCAGCGGATTTCAACAGTTCCGTTACATAAGTCGGCAGAGCAAAACAGCCTTTGTGCAAAGCCGTATTGTAATAACGGGTGGAAATATTCAAACGGTTCCAACGCTCCTCGTCCAAGTCATAAATCGGGTGAAATATCTTAGACGCAAAACCGAACAGCCAATGCCCTGACGGATAAGTTGGAATGTGTGCCTGATAGACCTTGCAATAGGGGAAAAATTCCCGAATTTTCTTGTGTGCAAGACACATTGCCTTTGCGTATGCAGGATAGTAAGGGCTTTCGTGCTGATTGACAAGAATACCGTTTTCGGTTAAAGCGGTAGAGCAGTTGCCGTAAAATTCCTTTGTAAACAATCCCTCGCCCGGTCCGACAGGGTCGGTTGAGTCAACTATAATCAGGTCGTAGGTGTTTTCGACACCACGCACAAAACGCAGACCGTCATCAATAAAAACATGCACTCTCGGGTCATTCAGTTTACAGGATACGGTCGGTAAAAACTCCTTGCAGGCATCAACAACCATACGGTCAATTTCAACCATGTCAATGTTTTCAATCGTGTTGTACTTTGTCAGTTCCTTGACAACACCGCCGTCACCCGCACCGATAACCAAAACATTTTTGATGTTTCCGTTAACTGCCATAGGGACATGGGTTATCATTTCATGATAGATAAACTCGTCCTTTTCGGTCAGCATAATGCGGTCGTCAAGCATAAGAATGTCACCAAATTCAGGAGAGGAAAAAATTTCAATGCGTTGAAATTCTGACTGTGCCGCATATTTTTGGCGGTCACATCGAATGGAAAAACGCACATTATGAGTCTGTTCCTCAGTGTACCACAATTCCAATCAAAAAACCTCCTCATAATTTATAGTGGGGCTTTGCCCCACGCCCCACCAAAGGCTCTGCCTTTGGAAACCGCATAAGGGACGCAGTCCCTTATGTATCCCGTCTTTTGGGAATAAGGGGAAAAGTTAGTGCAAAGAACGGCAATACAAATTGCCAAAGGCGGTTCGCCGTTAAACTTTCATGACATTGAGTTTTTCGGTTTTTAAGTCCTCCGCACCTGTCAGGTTACAGCCCTTTGCCTTGGCATAAAGGATATATTCGACTGCCTCTTGCGTAACCAATTCGCCGGGGGCAAGAATCGGTATGCCGGGCGGATAGCACATGACAAATTCGGCACAGACTTTGCCGACTGCCTCTTTGAGCGGTAACTGCACCTTATCGGCAAAAAATGCCGTTTGTGGAGAATAAACAACATGGGGTTCGATATATTCCTGTGAAAGCATACCGGCGGGATTTTTGGAATACAAACGCTTAATTTCATACAGAGCGGAAATAAGCCGTTCAATTTCCAAAATGCGGTCACCGACTGACACAATCGCCAAGATATTGCCGATGTCGCCGAACTCGATTTGAATTTCGTATTTGTCCCGCAAGATATCGTAAACTTCAATGCCAGCCAAGCCGATTTCACGGGTATGAACGGAAATTTTTGTCGGGTCAAAATCAAAAATGGTGTCACCGTTAATCAACTCTCGTGAAAACGCATACAGACCGCCCAATTTGTTGATTTCGTCACGCCCGTATTTGGCAAGCATGGTAACATTTTCAAAAATCTTATGTCCGTTGAGTGCCAAATTTCGTCTTGAAATATCCAGAGAGGACATCAAAAGATAGGAGGCACTTGTGGTTTGCGTCAGGTTGATAATCTGCCGCACATAACCCTCGTTAATGCCCTCGTTCAAGAGCAAAACGGAACTTTGCGTCAGCGAGCCGCCCGTTTTATGCATACTTACGGCAGACATATCCGCACCGACAGTCATTGCCGTCAACGGCATATAATCACCGAAATAGAAATGTGTGCCGTGTGCCTCGTCAACCAAAACTTTCATGTTTGCGGCATGAGCCAATTTGACGATTTCACGCAGGTTTGCACAAACACCGTAATAAGTGGGGTTGTTGACGATAACGGCTTTTGCATCGGGATTTTCCTCAATCGCCTTACGGACGGCGGCAACGGACATTCCGAGCGGTATGCCGATTTCCTTTTGAACACCTGGGTCAACATAAACGGGGACAGCACCGCACAGAATCAGGGCGTTAATACTGCTCCTGTGGACATTTCGGGGCATTATGATTTTGTCGCCCTGTTTGCATACACTCATAACCATAGCCTGAATTGCACTTGATGTGCCGTTTACCATAAAGAAGGCGTGTTTTGCACCGAAAGCGTCCGCACAAAGTTCGCTTGCCTCTTTAATTACGCTTACGGGGTGGCAGAGATTGTCGAGCGGTTTCATGGAATTGACATCAACGCTCATGCATTGTTTGCCGAGAAAATCCGTCAGAGGGGAGTTGCTTTTGCCCTGTTTGTGTCCCGGAACATCAAATGAAACAATACGGTTTTCACGATATTCACAGAGTGCCTCATAAAGCGGAGCTTTTTCCTGAGATAATTTCATTTTTACGCCCCTCACTCATCATAAATATTTGAACCGCTGAAAATTTCAATCATTTCACGCCGTAAGGCAGTGGAAATTGAAAGGCGTTCTTTGGGCGGAAGTTCGTAAACATCTGTATTAAAAAGATAGTTTTGGAGTTCCATTTCCTTAATCAACATTTGCGTATGGAAAATGTTGGACTGATAAACATTGACATCAATGGCGTCATAGCGTTTTAGTGTTTCCGACTTGATAAAATCCTGTATGGAAGTGATTTTATGGTCCAAAAACAGCTTGCGTCCCGTTGTATCCCTTGTAAAGCCACGCACACGATAGTCGATTGTGATAATATCCGAGTCGAAACTGTCAATCAGAAAGTCCAGCGTATTCAGAGGAGAGATTGTGCCACAGGTTGAAACATCAATATCCACACGAAAGGTTGCAATAGATGTATCGGGATAATATTCGGGATAGGTATGTACGGTCACATGACTTTTGTCAAGGTGTCCGGCAATCGAATCTTTTGCATAGTGTAAGGCACAGTTGCCACAGTTGCATGACTCGTCCAAATGAACGGGCATACCCTTTTCGGAAATCAGCAAAGTTACACTTGCCCCATGCGGTTCATAATCCTGTTTAGAGATGTTGAGCAGACTTGCCCCAATCATTTCCGTAACTTTTCGGAGAATGTTGGTAAGTCGTTCCGAGTTATATTGTTCGTCAATATATGCTATATAGTCTTTTTGTTCCCTTTCCGTCTTTGCATAGCACACATCATAGATGTTGAAGCTCAGAGTTTTGGTTAGGTTGTTGAATCCGTAAAGTTTCAACCTCTTTTCCAACCCTAACATCACAACCTTTCAAGCAAAATACTTCAATTTACTATAACAAAAAAATACAAAAAATGCAATCCCTTTCTTAATTTAATGACATAGTGACAGACAGTGCAAATTGCGTGTCGGAATACCCGATTTAACAGCAACACAAATCAACTATTTGTGTTATGGAATGGTTGTTTTTTACAAAAATTTTATATACGATATGTGCATAACTCATAAACTTACGGATAAAAGATAAAAATTGTTGTTTATTTCTTTTATGCAATTATATTTTGCCTGAATTTAGTAAAATTAAAATTGAAAGATTGTGCAGGAAAATATAATTGAGTATTGGAGGTGATGAGTCCGAATATCCGGAACGGCGGTTTGTATGGGCAGTCTGAAAAGTACAACACTTGAACGGATATTCAAAAATGGGCTTCCACGCACATTTCCTGAAATTTATTTTTAAAGAAAGAAGGAACAAATAATTTGAACAGCAAATTTAAAAAGATGACCGCCCGTTTATTCAGCGGCTTGCTTTCATTGGCTGTTGTCGGTTCAAGTTTGCCTGCTTTGGCAAATCTGACAACCAACATTGATACCACAGTGACAGCAGACGCTGCTGCGGCAGTTACAGATGCAAACGGTCAGGTTTTCTCGTGGGATAACGCAACCGTTTACTTCCTCCTGACAGACCGTTTCAACAACGGTGACACAAGCAACGACCACAGTTACGGCAGAGGTTGTGACGCAAACGGTAACCCTGTAAGTTATGATAACTATGCCGCATTTCAGGGCGGTGACTTTAAAGGTATCACCGACAAAATCAATGAGGGTTATTTTGATGACCTCGGTGTAAATGCAATTTGGTTGTCAGCACCTTATGAGCAAATTCATGGTTATTGCGTAGGTTGTGACGGAGATAGTTTCGCACACTATTCATATCATGGCTATTATGTTCTTGACTATACCGAGTCCGATAAAAACTTCGGTACAAAAGAGGAATTCAGAGAGCTTGTTGATACCGCCCATAAACATGGAATCCGTATCGTTATGGATATTGTTATGAACCATTCCGGTTATAACACTCTTAAAGATATGGACGAATATGGTTTCGGTTCAGTTAAAAGCGGTTGGGACAGCTACTACTATGCCCACCAAAATATCAATAATACGGATTACCACGGCTATATTGATTATAATGCCTCCGCTGATTTATGGGCTAAATGGTGGGGTCCGAACTGGATTCGCTGCGGTCTTCCCGGATATACTGAGGGAAGTGGCGATATTGAAGGTTCACTTGCAGGTTTGCCTGACTTCAAAACAGGTTCTTCAACACAGGTAGGTATTCCGGAAGTCCTCAAAACAAAGTGGACAAAGGAAGGCACTTACAGCGAAAAAGTTGCAAAATACGGTTCTTCAAACACAGTTACAGGTTATATTTCAGATTGGCTCGCTGAGTGGGTTCGTGAGTTCGGTGTTGACGGCTTCCGTTGCGATACGGCAAAGCATGTTGAAACATCAGCCTGGAAAACACTTAAAGAAAAGTGCGTAAAAGCTCTCAAAGAGTGGAAAACCAACAACCCTGACAAGGCTCTGGACGATTTGGACTTCTGGATGACAGGCGAATGCTTTGGTCATAAAGCCGAAAAAAGCTACTATTATACAGAGGGCGGCTTTGACTCAATGATTAACTTTGAGTTTGCTCCTGCCGTAAACAGCAGCAATATTCCGAGTGCCGGCTCTGTTGACAGCGTTTACAGCAGATATGCAAATTCAATCAACAGTGATGAAACTTTTAATGTCCTCAGCTACATCGCTTCTCACGATACAACCCTTGCAAAGGGCGACAGAAAGTATGCCGGTTCATTCCTGCTTATGCTGCCCGGCGGTATTCAGATTTATTACGGTGATGAAACAAACAGACCTCTCATCAACAGCTCTTTTGCAAGCAAAGACCCCGGTGCAGGTCATCAGTTCAGAAGTTTCATGAACTGGGACAGCATAGATAGCGATGTTCTCGCACACTGGCAGAAACTCGGTCAGTTCCGTAATAACCATATTGCGGTTGGTGCAGGACAGCACAAAACAATTTCCGCTTATGACTCCACAAACGGCTATACATTTTCAAGAACATACAGCAAGGACGGCATTGAGGATAAAGTTGTTGTAACTTTGTTCGCAAGTGCAAATAAAGATTTGACGATTGATGTTTCCTCCGTATGGAGTGACGGCATGGTAATCACAAACTTCTATGACGGCACAACCTGCAAGGTTTCCGGCGGTAAGGTAACATTCAACACAGGTGCTAACGGCACAATCCTCATGGAAGAACCTCAGGGTGCTAAGGGCAGAGTTACCGTAAACCATGTTCTTGAAAGCACAGGCGAAACACTCAAAACAACAACAATGGTTGGTTTGCTCGGCGACCCCTATACAACATCTCCCGATGCTGAATTGACCGAAAACTACACTGTTTCCAGAGTAACAGGTTCTACAACAGGCACATATTCCGAAACAGAAGCAACAGTTACATACTACTATGTTTTTGACGATTCCAAAAAGGGTATTGTTGAGGTTAAGCATGTCGATGCGTCCACAGGGGCAGAGATTGCCGAAGGCACAAAGATGATTGGCGATATTGGTTCTTCCTATACCGCATCTCCTGCAACAATTAAGAATTATGAGGTTGACCTCACAAAGACAAACAATGCCACAGGTACATATCAATCAGGTACAATTACCGTAACATTCTACTATAATTATGTAGAACCCGATTATTTGAGCGTTCACTATTATAATTCCAATAACTGGTCAAGCGTTTACGCTTATATCTATGACGAGTCCGGTGCATCTGTTATTGAATATACAGGGGCTTGGCCGGGTAAAACGATGACGGCTGAGGGTGACGGCTGGTTTACAATCGAGGTTGAAGATGCAGAAACCGCTCAGGTTATCTTTAACAGCGGTTCAGACGCAGGCAAAGACCCCGCAGGCAGCCTTGCTCCCGGATATGACTGCACAGGTACGGTTTATGTTAAAAACGGTCAGGTTCTCGGTGGCGGCAAAGTTGTTGTTTCCTATGTAAGCGACAGCGGCAAGGTTTTGGCAACGGAAACTTTGACAGGTATGGAAGGCGACACATATACAACCTCCGCAAAGACATTCAGCGGTTATACACTCGTTTCCACACCGGCAAATGCCAGCGGTACATTCTCATCAACAACAACAAATGTTATCTACTCTTATAAGTCAGATACTGCTGAACTTGTTAATAACTCCACAATCAGCTCCACATCTATCACAAAGGGCAATTCCGTAACATTGACAGGTAAAGCAAGCGGCGGTACAAGCCCGTATCAGTATGAAATGCTCGCTAAACTCAGTACGGCATCTTCCTACACAACATTGAAGTCCTACAATACAACAGCTACAAAGACATGGACACCGTCCAGTGTTGGTACTTACAATGTACAAATCAATGTTAAAGATGCAAGCGGTACAGTTGTATCTAAGAACCTTACATTGACAGTTAAGGCTATCGCAACAGTTTTGACAAACAGCTCCACAATCAGTGCAACAACAGTTACAAAGGGTAACTCCGTAACATTGACAGGTAAAGCCAGTGGCGGTGCAACTCCGTATCAGTACGCTATGGTTGCAAAGCACAGCACAGCGTCCTCTTACACAGTTTTGAAGAATTACAGCACAACAGCCACAAAGACATGGACACCGTCCAAAACAGGTACTTACAGCGTTATTATCAAGGTTAAGGACGCAAGCGGTACAGTTGTTTCCAAGTCCTTTACGGTTACGGTTAAAGCGGCAACATCTGCCTTGACAAATAACTCTTATCTCAGCACAACAACCCTGAACTACGGTTCAACATTAGGTCTTTCAGGCTCTGCAACAGGCGGCACTGCACCGTATCAGTACGCTATGGTTGCAAAACACAGCACAGCGTCCACATGGACAACTTTAAGAGGTTACAGCACAACAGCCACACATACATGGAAACCGGCAAAGACAGGTACTTATACAGTTCAAGTCAAGGTTAAGGACGCTAACGGTACAGTTGTTACAAAGTCCTTTACATTGACGGTTAAGGCTGCCACAACCGCCCTGACAAACAGCTCTACAATCAGTGCAACAAGCATTACAAAGGGCAATTCCGTAAC
>JBJEQG010000104.1:0-14370 GCA_051881635.1 Acutalibacteraceae bacterium | reverse complement strand
AGTCCCTTATGTATCCCGTCTTTGGGGAAATCTATTACGCATTATAGTATAATTCATTAAACATGACAATAGTCTGTCGTGTTTATTTTTTGTTTGATAATCTCACGCATAATAAAAGGAGTGCATATCAGTTCTGCACTCCTTTTTACCTGAATGTTATTATTCTTCGGTTTTATCTTTTTTATGCTTTTTATCCGACTTTGTGCTGTTCTCGGATTTTTCCTCAGAATTTTCCTTTTCTTCGGATTTATCCTCAGACGGCTTTTCAGAATTTTCCTCAACGGTCTTTTCTTCGGACTTTTCCTCATGAGCTGACTCGGCTGTTTTGGAAATTACGGGCTTACCAACCATGACATCGGCAAATTCCTCTCCTGACATCTTTTCGTTCAGATAAAGGAATTGTGCAACCTTATGAAGTTGGTCGATATGCTCACGCAACAAAGACTCGGTTTTGTTATAGCCCTCCGTAATCAACGACTTAACCTCAGCGTCAATTTTGGAAGCGGTTTCCTCCGAATAAGTCTTGCTGTGTCCGAATTCTTTGCCCAGGAAAACTTCACCGTCATTTGAACCGTATTGAATCGGTCCTAATGTATCGCTCATACCGTATTGTGTAACCATTGCAAAGGCAATCTTTGTTGCTCTCTCAATATCGTTGGACGCACCTGTTGAAATATCGCCCAATATAACAGCCTCGGCTACTCGTCCACCCAAAAGCACGACAATTTCTTCTTTCATCTCGGCTTTGGAACGATAAGAACGGTCCTCGGACGGCAAGGACATGGTAAATCCGCCTGCCATACCTCTCGGAATAATGGAAATCTGATGTACGGGGTCTTGTGTTTCGCAGTAATAGGTCACGATAGCATGACCGGCCTCATGGTATGCAGTCAGTTTCTTTTCCTTTTCGCTCATAACACGGGACTTTTTCTCCGTACCGACAACAACCTTGATTGTTGCCTCCTCAACCTCTGCCATGGTAATGGCTTTGTGGTTCTTTCTTGCCGCCAACAATGCCGCCTCATTCAAAAGGTTTTCAAGGTCCGCACCCGTAAATCCCGCAGTGGATTTTGCGATTGTACTCAATTCAACATCGGGAGCAAGCGGTTTGCCTTTGGCATGAACTTTCAAAATATCTTCACGCCCTTTAATATCGGGACGACCGACAATAACCTGACGGTCAAAACGCCCCGGACGCATTAAAGCGGGGTCAAGAATATCGGGGCGGTTTGTTGCCGCAATCATAATGATACCTTCGTTTGCACCGAAACCGTCCATTTCAACCAATAATTGGTTCAAGGTCTGTTCACGCTCATCATGACCGCCACCAAGACCGGCACCTCTCTGGCGACCAACGGCGTCAATCTCATCAATGAAAATAATACATGGGGAATTTTTCTTTGCCTGCTCGAAAAGGTCACGCACACGGGACGCACCGACACCGACAAACATCTCAACAAAGTCAGAACCTGAAATCGAGAAGAACGGCACACCGGCTTCACCGGCAACGGCTCTTGCCAAAAGTGTTTTACCTGTTCCGGGAGGGCCGACAAGCAATACGCCTTTCGGTATTCTCGCACCCAATTCGTTATACTTTTTCGGGTTTTTCAGAAATTCAACGATTTCTTGAAGTTCGCCTTTTTCTTCGTCAGCACCGGCAACATCTTCAAAAGTGGTCTTTCGCTTTTCATCGCTTAAATTCTTAATTTTCGCTTTGCCAAAGCCCATTTTGCCGTCACCGCCGACACCGCTGGAAAGCTTTCGCATAAAGTAGAACCATACAACGCCCAAAAGCACAATCAGAATTATATTCGGCAAAAGGTTATACAGCCAACTGTTATCGGTTGCCTGAATATGGTTATAAACCATTGGGCTGTCAGGGTGAGCCTCATCGTATTCCTTAACATACGGATTGATAGCGTCCAAAATTGTGCCAATGCTCGCCGCCGTATAATTCAGGGTTTGTGATTTACCGTTTTTATCCTGATATGTGATTTTCATCGCACCCGTACCGAAATCAAGGGTGTACTCCGTAACCTGCTGATTTTTGAACAGATTAACGATTGTAGAGGTATTATATGTTTCCTGTGGGCGGGAACTGTACACCAATGCAATAATAATAATCAGAACAATCGGTATGCCGAGATAAATCAGCAAATTGCGAATAGACTTTTTGTTGTTCAAATTTCGTTCACTCCTTTTTTTGTTCAATCATAATTATTCTGGGTATTAGGACTAACAGACAAAACAGCTATATAAGGGAGATTGCGGTAATGTTCGTCAAAATCCAAACCGTAACCGACAACAAAACGGTCGGGAATAACCGCTCCCACATAGTCGGGTTGTATATCCGTTGTACGGCGGTCGGGTTTGTCCAAAAGAACACAGGTTTTGATTGATGACGGATTTCGCTTCTGCAAATAAGCACATATACGGCTCATTGTCAGTCCGCTGTCCATAATGTCATCAATAACCAAAACATCTTTGTCCGCAATATCCAAACAAATATCTTTTGTGATATTCAATTTTCCTGTGGAAACCGTTTGATTGCCATAGCTTGACACCACCATAAAATCGACAGCACACGGCACTGTTAAACGGCGGAAAATATCGGCGGCAAAGATAAAACTGCCTTTCAGCAATACAACCACCGCCAAATCTTTTCCATTATAGTCTTTACTGATTTGTGCCGCAATATTTCTTGTAATACTGTCAATTTGTTTTTCGTCAATTAAGACCTGTGCGATTGAAGTTTTCATTTTTATTCCTCTTTCTCATTCAGAATTTTCGCTTTGAATGACAAGAATATTTTTCGTATCTTTTGTGACACCATACGGTTTTGAAACACCGATTCCGTCAATCCACAGGACCTGGCTTTCTGCCGCCAACACAGGAATTAAATCCCGCTGTTCGTTTGGAATTTTCAACTCACACATGAGCTTTTTGAGAGTTTTTGTCTGTCCTCCCCATGGAGTTACAAAGGTATCGCCGCTGCGGCGAGTCCTCAAAGCCCTTGTACAAGGTATTTTATCATAATCCAACGCATTATTAAATAATAATTTGTTAATTTTTTTTTGCTTGTTAAATTCTTCCATATTCAAAGTTAAAAGCGTAATATTTTTATATCCTATCATGACGGTTTTGCCGATTTGGAGCGGTTTTTCGTCCCTTACGGGTAATGTTTTTTCAAAAATTACGGCTCTCATAATGCCTTGTTTCACAACAATACGCACACGCCTGTTCAGTTCAACCGCACCGCCGTTTTTCAGACAGCGGTCAATTTTTTCGATATGACGCATTTCAAGTCCGTTCGGTACATAACGGCGGCAAAACAATTCAATCGCCCCCGTACGAACCGCATTGTCGGCTTTTGCAAGAATATCCGTCCGATAGCCGTACGGTACGGCGGCGGATTGCAAAAGCCGTTCCGACTGAGCGTCCAAATGTGCGGCGGTATCCTGCATAATGGCGGTGAGCCGCTGAAAAGCGTCCAAAACAGACGGATTGATTTGTTTCAGTTTTGGCATAACATCTAACCGCACCTGATTGCGTGTGTATTGTCGTGTTAAATTCGTGCTGTCCGTCACATACGGCAAGCCGTTTTCGGAACAATATTCCTCGATTTCCTCCCGTGATACCTCAATCAGCGGTCGGATAATGTTTCCTCTTACGGGCGGTATTCCGCATAAGCCCTGTATGCCACACCCACGAATTAAATGGAGCAAAAGCGTTTCGGCATTGTCTGAGGCGGTATGGGCGGTTGCAATCCTTGCATGATACTTTTGTGCGGTTTCGTCAAAAAACCGGTAGCGTTCTTCCCGTCCGCATTGTTCCGAACCGATTTTCCGTTCCCTTGCCATTTGTTCAATCGGCAACCGCCGCACAAAAAGCGGTACGCCCTGTTTGTCGCAGACTTCCCGAACAAACCGTTCGTCACGCTCCGCCTCCTCCCCACGAATTAAATGGTTAAGATGACAGGCGTAAATGCTGAGGTGCATTTCCTCCCGAACACTGCACAAAAAAGACAGCAACGCACATGAATCCGCACCGCCCGACAGTCCCACAACAACGCTGTCCCCAACGGCAAGCATATCATATTTTTTGATTGTTTGTAAAACTTTATTCTTCACGCAAAAGCTCCTGTGCCGTAAACCGCATAAACTGCCCCTGCCAATGCAGCGGTACGGATTTTGTTTCGCCATGACGGTTTTTTGCGATAATACACTCGCCGCTGTTACGGTCAGCACCGTCCTCTGTTCCCTCGCCGTTATTGTAATAGTCGTCACGATAGAGGAAAAGCACAATATCAGCGTCCTGTTCGATAGAACCCGAGTCACGCAAATCGGACAACTGCGGTTTATGTTCGGCTCTTTGTTCACTCGCACGGGAAAGCTGTGACAAAGTCAGCAACGGCACATTAAGTTCCTTTGCCATAATTTTTAAATTTCTCGTGATTTCGGAAATCTCCTGAACACGATTTTCAATCCGCCGTGAGCCGGACATCAACTGTAAATAGTCGATAATCACCAAATCGACACCTTTAAGACGACGCAATTTCGCCTTCATTTCGGGAATTGTAATACCCGGTGTTTCATCAAGATAAATTTCCGCCTTGCCCAAAACATCTGCCGCCTCGACTAAATGCACCCAATCTTCGTCCGACAGTTCACCTGTACGCATTTTCGTACCCTCAATCATGCCCTCCGTTGACAGCAGACGGGACGCCAACTGTTCCTTGGTCATTTCCAACGAAAAGAACGCCACACGCTTATGAGCCACAACCGCCGCATGACGGGCGATATTCAACGCAAAACTTGTTTTTCCCATGCCGGGACGGGCTGCAAGCAAAATCAGGTCTGAGCGGTTCAGTCCCGTAATGGTGTTATCCAAAGCGGAAATACCTGTCGGTATGCCCTTATATTGGTCTTTGTCGGGACGGTTCAGCAAATCAAGACGGTCAAAAGTATTGATAATAACGGAATTAACCCGTTCCAATCCCTGTGTTTTTTTGCCGTCACGAATATCGAAAATGCGTTGTTCGGCGGCATCAATCAGTTTTGATACATCTTCCGAATTATTCATGGCATCGTCAATAATATCCCGTGATGCCGTAATCAAACTGCGAACCAAATATTTATCCCGCACAATACGGGCATAATCCTCCACACGGGATATTGACGGCACTAAATCCACCAACTGCATAAGATAGACTTTACCGCTTGCCTCGTCAAAGGTGTTGTTGTTTTTGAGCTGTTCCAAAACGGTAATAAAGTCAATGGGACGGCTTGAAACAAACAAATCCAACATGGCATTATAAATCGCCCTGTTGTTGTAAAGGTGGAAATATTCTGCATTTGGCAGAATTTCCATAACCTGACTCAAACAATTTGCGTCAATGAGAATAGCACCGAGAACGGATTGCTCCGCCTCGGCACTGTATGGAAGATTTAATCCATCGTATTCCGATGTTGTTTTTTTCTCCGCCACAGCGATTACTCCTCTGTTACCATAACCTTAACAGCGGCAGTCACACCATTATAAAGTTTAATCTCACAGTTATAGCTGCCAAAAGCCTTAATATCCTGATCCAAAACGATTTTTCTCTTGTCAACGGAAATACTGAATTGGCGTTTCAGTTCCGCTGCAATTTCCTTGCTTGTCACAGAGCCGAACAAACGCCCGCCCTGTCCTGCTTTGGCAGTGATTTTCAGGGTTTTGTCCTTCAAACTTTCAGCGGTTGCCTTTGCCTGAGCGGTTTCAACCTCAATTTTATGCTGACGGGAGCTTTCCGCATTTTTCAATTCGTTCATAACCTGAGCGTTGGCTTCTTTTGCCAGATTGCGTGGAAAGAGGAAGTTTCGTGCATATCCGTCCGAAACATTAACCAACTCTCCCTTTTTTCCTGTGCCTTTTACATCTTCCAAAAGTACAACTTTCATAAATCAACCATTCCTTTCTAAAATAATAGAGTTGTTTGATAACCACAAAATTGTGGGCAAACTCCGTTTGCCCTTTTTAAGCATTTAGACTGTTGGGGCGTTGCCCCAAACCCCACCAAAGGGCGGCGAGCCGCCCCTCGTGGGGGTTCGGGGGGGCAACCGAGGCTCTCGGTAAAACCCCCGACTTATAGATTGACTTTGCGGTTCAGAATGGAGAACAGCCGTTCACGGGCTTCCTCCATAGTGACATCTTGCATTTGACAAGCTGCCATTGTTAAATGACCGCCGCCGCCTAATTCTTCCATGATAACCTGTACATTGACATCACCTAATGAGCGGGCGGAAATGTTAATGATATTTTGGGTTTTGTACATGACAAACGATGCCTTGACATTATCAATGCCCAAAAGTTCATCAGCCGCCTGTGCCGATGTAATGCGAATATCGGGGGTATTTTCCTCCGTATAGGCAATCGCATAATTGTTGAATATTTCCGCCTCGCTGACCAACTTGCATTTGTTTTTGTAAGTCTGTATGGAATTGGAAAACAAACGCTTAACCTCAACCGTATCCGCACCGTTGCTCTTTAAGAACGCTGCCGCCTCAAATGTACGGACACCTGTACGCAAAACAAAATTCTTTGTGTCAAGCATAATGCCCGACAGAAGTGCTTCACTTTCTAAGCGGTTCAGGCTGTTTTCGCCCAAATACTGCACCAACTCCGCAACCATTTCAGACGCTGAGGACGCATAAGGTTCATGATAAAATACCAGAGCGTTATCAATATGATTAACCATCATGCGGTGGTGGTCGATAACAACAATACGCTTACAGGCATTATAGATATTGGAATACTCCACAAAGTTTGGCGAATGGGTATCAACGATAATCAAAAGCGTTTTGTCATCAATCAAATCCGCCGCACTAACATCGTCAATAAAAATATTGCTGTCCACAGTATCCATAGCTGCGATTAAGGACTTTGCAAGGCTTTGTTCCCGATTGATAACTATATGGGACGGTTTATGCAGACTTTTTGAAGTGGCACTCCACATACCGATTGACGAACCAACACTGTCCAAATCCGAAAAACGGTGTCCCATGATTAAAACATTACTGCTGCTGCGGATATGTCCCGCCAATGTACTTGCAATAATTCTCGTCCGCACTTTATCACGCTTTTCAACGCCTTTTGAAGTACCACCGAAAAATTCGTATGTTTCATTGTTTTTAATCGCCGCCTGGTCGCCGCCACGCCCAAGAGCCATTTCCAAAGCCTGTCTTGCCCAAAGTTCGCACTCTTTCATACTCTCGCCGCCACGCCCGATACCAATGGAAATTGTTGCACCGACACGGTCGTTCAGACGGATAGAGCGAACTTCATCGAGAATTTTAAACTTTTCGTCAATATAATGTTTCATGTGGCGTTCTTCCATAATTACAAGGAAACGCCCGCCGCCCAATTTTTTATAAAATCCTGATGTTGAAGTTGCCCAACGGCGGATTGTGTTTTCAACCTCAATCGAAATCTGTCCCGCATTACCCTCTTTGCTTTCCCTCTCGATTTCCTCACGGTTATCAAAAGCGATAATCGAAATAACGGGACGGCTCAACAGGTATTCGTCCGAATTGGCTTTATATGTGTTGTCATCAATAAAATAGACCACAGACGAATTTTCGCCCTTAATCGCAAACGCAATATACCATTTGCCGTTGCAAATCGCATCAGCACCGTCCGTATAGAGTTTTTTGACATCTTGTTTCATAAGATAGGCGGCGATATTATCTCCTATGGGATTATCCGAGGTTGCAATTCTTTGGAGAAATTTTTCGTTAAACATACAAATTTCATTGTTTTCTCCGAGAACAGCCGCCGGCATTGTCAGGTTTTCAATCATTTCACGCCCTTGCGGTGAAATATGCTTTAATGTATCTTCCGTAATTTTCTTCAAGTAACTGCGTGTATTGTATATTGCCAAAATGACAATGGTAATGACCAATGCCGCACAGAGCAGCTCCATCAACGCCAAAAAAACATTCCACCAAAAAGTCACACACGCCATAGCCAGCATGGCAACACCGAACAACATGAAAAACGGGTGAATAACATTGGAATTTTTGTCATATTTTTTCTTTTTGTTCGATTTTTCAGATTTCTTTTTCTTTTCTGCCATAATGACACCCCCTTATTGCCGTACCTAAGAGATTTTTTTAAACCTCCATAATAATCGGAAGAATCATTGGGCTGCGGCGTGTTTTATCATAGAGCATTTTCGACAGTTCATCTTTAATGCGTGTTTTGATAACGCCCCACTCTCTTATATCTTCGTCCTCACAGCGTTCCAACGCAAACATGACGGTATCTTTTGCATCGTCCATAAGAGTTTCCGCCTCACGCACATAAACAAAACCTCTCGAAACAATATCCGGTCCGGCTACAACACAACCGCTGTCACGCTGAATTGTGACAACAACAACAATCAAGCCGTCCTGCCCCAAATGCTTGCGGTCACGCAAAACTATACTGCCTACATCACCGACACCCAAACCGTCAACAAGCACACGCCCTGCCGGTACGCTTGCAAGCTGTTTCATGTAGTCTTTGTTCAGTTCAACAACATTACCGACATCACCGATAAATATACGGGACGGTTCCATACCCATGGATTCCGCCAGCTTTGCATGAGCCCTCAAATGCTTTTGTTCGCCGTGTACGGGAATGAAGTAATGGGGTTTCGTCAAGCCATGAATAATCTTCAATTCCTCCTGACAGGCGTGTCCCGATACATGAACTTCATACATTGACTCATAAACCACATGACAGCCGTGTTTCATAAGCTCATTGATAACCGAGCCAACCATTTTTTCATTTCCGGGAATTGGATTGGCGGAAATTATAATAAAGTCCTCCGGTCCGACTTCAACTTTGCGGTGGTCTGAATATGCCATACGGGACAACGCCGACATCGGTTCACCTTGACTGCCCGTTGTAATCAAAACAATCTTGTCTTTCGGATAACGCCCCAAAGTGTCTATATCTATAATAACGCCGTCCGGTACTTCAACATAGCCGAGTTCGGTTGCAATCGTCATATAGTTGACCATACTACGCCCCGAAAAAGCCACTTTTCGCCCGTACTTTGCCGCACAGTTGATAATCTGCTGTATGCGTCCGATATTGGATGCAAAGGTTGCGATAATAATGCGGTTATTTTCCGCCTGACGGAACAGAATGTCAAAAGTATTGCCAACCTTTTGTTCCGTCATTGTATAACCGGAACGCTCGGCGTTTGTCGATTCCGCCAACAATGCCAAAACGCCCTCTTTGCCCAATTCCGCAAATCGTGCCAAATCAATCATACCGCCCTGTGTCGGTGTACAGTCAATTTTAAAGTCACCCGTATGAACAACCGTTCCTGCCGGCGTGTGAATTGCCAAAGCAACCGCATCGGGAATGGAGTGGTTGACATGGATAAACTCAACCGACATACAGCCCAATTCGACTGACTGTCCCGCAAGAACCGTATGAAGCTGAACCTGATTTTGCAGATTATGTTCTTTCAGTTTACTGCTGATAAGTCCCACAGTCAAAGGTGTGCCGTAAATCGGAAATTTCACCTTTTTCAAAAGATACGGTACTGCACCGATATGGTCCTCATGCCCATGTGTAAAAACGATACCCCGAATTTTGTCCTGATTTCTTTCAATATAGCTGAAATCGGGCAACACCAAATCAACGCCGAGCATTTCGCCGTCAGGGAATGCCATACCGCAATCCAAAATAAACATATCATTGTTGCACTCGAAAAGCGTGATGTTTTTACCGATTTCGTTCAGACCGCCAAGAAATGTTATTTTTACGGACGGTGTCGGAGCGGAACGCTGATTACGGCGTTTCGGCTGTATATCGTTACGCACAGGTGTTTTTTCCCGAATGGGAGATAAAGTTTGGTCTGAGATTTTCTCGCTTGTTTTCTGACGGGACTGCATAACTCTTTTTTGCGGAACAACACGGTCAAACAATCCGACACTCTGGTCGCTTTCCATACGGCGTTGTACAGTTCTTTCTCCATAGCTGCGACTTACCGTTTTTTGCGAACGCCCACTTGTTCTGCGTGTTTTTTCAACCGTTCTGCCCGCATTGTGGGGTGCATTTTTTCTGTTTGTATCATTTATCACGAAATAAAACCTCCAAATTCATAATAGTTCCGAACACAAATAATCAATTCCATTTTACTCTTATGGCAGAACAAAGTCAATACTTCCCCAACGATAAAAAATTTTTGTCCCTTAAATCAAGGGGCATTGATTTAAGGGACATTTGCCTGTGACGGCTCGCCGCTCCCTTTGGAAATCCGTCTTTTGTAAAATCATTTTTGTTTTCTATTATTCCCCTTTATTTATTGGTTATAATAAAAAATACCGCAGACAATACTCTGCGGTACTTTTATGTATTGGAATTTGTGATTATGAATTTTCAGTTACTAATTGCATTGTGTCACGGGCAATAACCAATTCTTCATTTGTCGGAATAACAAAAACATCAATTTTAGAGTTCGGTGTGGAAATTTTGCCCTCTGCACCGTGAATCATTTTTCTGTTTTGCTCAACATCAATCTCAACGCCCATAAATTCAAAGGCTTTGCCGACAACTTCACGGTGTGCATATTGATTTTCGCCGATACCGGCTGTAAATACAATAGCGTCGCAACCGCCCAAAACAGCCATATAACTGCCGATAAACTTTGTGATTTCATATTCAAGCATATCAATCGCAAGTTTGCAGCGGGCATTACCCTGTGCCGCACCCGCAGAAACATCTCTGTCATCACTTGAAACGCCTGAAATACCCAAAAAACCGGATTTCTTGTTCAAAAGTTCGTCCATCTGCTGAGGTGTGAGTTTTTCTTTTTCCTCAATAAATGTAACAACGGACGGGTCAAGCGTACCTGTTCTTGTTCCCATCATAAAGCCGTCCAACGGTGTTAAGCCCATACTTGTGTCAACAACTTTACCGCCGTCAATCGCCGTAATGGACGAACCGTTACCCAAATGACAGGTGATAATTTTTGTGTCTTTAATATCCTTGCCCATCAATTCGGCACAACGGGCGGAAACAAAGCGGTGTGATGTACCATGAAAACCGTAACGGCGAATGGAATATTTTTCATACAGTTCATACGGAATTGGGTACATATAGGCTTTTTGCGGCATTGTGGAATGAAATGCGGTATCAAAAACAACAACTTCGGGAACTTCCTTTCCGAAAACCTCCTGACAGGCACGAATACCCTGTACATGAGCCTTGTTGTGCAAAGGTGCTAACGGAATTAAACTCTCGATACCGTCAACAACACTGTCGTCAACCAAAACGGACTTATTGAACAAAGAACCGCCCTGAACAACACGGTGTCCAATCGCAGAAACCTCCGACAAATCCTTAATAACGCCATATTCAGCGTCAAGAAGGGCATTTTTGACTTGTTGGAAAGCCTCTGTATGGTCATTCATCACAACATCATGTTCCAAAACACGCCCGTCACCTGTGGTGTGCTTGAAATGTCCGCCTGCACCGATACGCTCACAAAGTCCTTTTGCCAAAACAGTTTCGTCCGTCATATCAATCAACTGATATTTCAGTGAAGAACTGCCGGCATTGATAACAAGAATTTTCATTATTTTTATACCTCCGGTTGGATTGCGTAATTTTACTTCTATGGTTATAATAATAATACAAAACCCAAACAAATTCAATATTTTTTTGTTTAATGAGGTGAGAAAATGCAAATTTCTTCCTTAATATGTGAGTACAATCCTTTTCATAACGGACACAAAAAAATGCTTGGTCTTATGCGTCAACAGGGGGCAACCCATATTGTCGCCTGTATGAGCGGTAACTTTACCCAAAGAGGAGAAGCCGCAATTTTGGACAAAACCGCCCGCACCCGTATTGCATTACAAAACGGTGCGGATTTGGTCATAGAATTAGATGTTGCCCATGCGACTTCAAGTGCGGAAAATTTTGCTTACGGCGGTGTTTTTCTTTTGAACGCTCTTGGCTGTATTGACACACTGACTTTTGGAAGTGAATGTGGCGATGTTGACCTTTTGCGACAGGCGGCGGAAATATCCGCCTCTCCTGAGGTTGGAAAGCATATTCCGATTTTGCTTAAATCGGGCATGACCTATGCGGCGGCTCATCAGACGGCAGTTTTGGAATATGGTTCGGAAAGAGTGGCAAACATTTTTCAAGAGCCGAATAATCTTTTGGCGGTTGAATACATCAAGGCTCTGAATAAATGCCAAAGTCCTATTCAACCCCGTACCATTCAGCGGATTGGCGTTGCACACGATGCCGAAAATACCGCCGCCGATATAGCGTCCGCCTCATATATCCGCCGTTTAATTATGGATAATGATACCACCTATTTCCGTTTTGTCCCCGAAAGTACAAAAATGGAAATTCAAACGGCTTTTGCTGACGGTTCTGCTCCACACAGCCTGAACTGTTTGGAACGCACGATACTTTATAAACTTCGTACAATGTCTTTGGAGGAAATCCGCCGCCTGCCAGATGTATCTGAGGGTTTGGAATATCGTATCCGCTCCGTCTCACAAAGCTGTTCATATACGGAACTTTTGGACGGCATAAAATCCAAACGATATACAGCCGCACGATTGCGGAGAATTATTCTCTATGCCCTTTTGGGGCTGAAAAAAGAGGACAGACACCGTCTGCCATGTTATATCCGTATTTTGGGACTTAATCAGCGTGGACGGGAAATCCTTAAAATTGCCAAAAATACCGCCCGTCTGCCGATTTATACCCGTTATGCCGATTTGAAAAATCTTCCGCCGCAAGCGAAAGAACTTTTTGAATTGGAAAGTCGTTGTGATGATATTTATGCACTGACCGCTCCGAAAATTCAGCCTTCCGCCCAAAATGCCCGCCTTAACAGTATCTATATGCCATTATAATAAACTGTTTAAAAATTTCGATGAAATTTTGGAAATATTGAAACCAAAAAAATCATAAAATAGATATTAGATTTTTCCTGTACTTTACTTTTCGCCATTTTTCGACTATAATTATGAAGAACGCATACTTTTCATTAAACGATTTGTGAGGATTGATTATGATGTCATTAGTCATTCGAGAAACAGAGAGCAAAAACGATATGCACTGTCTTTCCATTTCCAATGATGATATTGAACTTTTGGTAACGATTGACCGTGGACCTGAAATTATAGATTTCCGCAAAAAGGGAAAAGATTGTTTGTTTCTCGAAGATACCGGCAATTCTTCCACGAATGGACATTCAATGTGGCTTGTTTCCGAACAGGACCAAAACTTTTACTGTGCTTCCGCTCCCGTAATGTACACCCCTATGGAAAACGGTGTGCACTTTATGCAAAGAGTAAATGCCTCCCTGCCGTTGGAATTTGGATTGGATATTATGATTACTCCCGAATTTTCCGATGTTATGATTATACACAGTCTGACAAACAAATCCGACCAGACCGTCAAATTATCAATTCACACTGAAACCAAATTTAAACCGCAGGGTTTTATATTTGTTCCTCAAAGTAATGTCCGTACTGAAAACTCCCCCTCACGCATACTCACTCTTTGGCCGGACTGCAAATGGGGTGACAGCCGTCTTTTTCTCGGTAATCAATATGTTACCGTTTCACACAGTCCGCATTTAAAGAGTAAGTTAAAAATCGGCTCTAACAATACAGCCGGTTGGAGCGGATATATTGACGGTGAAAACGCCTTTATCAAGCGTTATATTCATAACCGCAAAGCCCTCTATCCGTTCTATGGCTCGTCAACCTATGCCTACGCCGACCACGACTGTCTGAGCATACAGACCGCAAGTCCTTTCTATATTATTGAGCCATCCGAAACCGCCCGTCATGTTGAAAATTGGACGCTCCCCCACGCTATCCGTTCCTGTAACCCACGCAGTGATTTTTCGATTGACGACTTTATCAACTCACTTTAAAACAGGACTTATAAGCGGTTCAATAAACCCTTACAGCCCCGTAAAATATCGTCATAGGTTACATCAAAATTACCTGTGTACCATGGGTCGGCAATATCTCCGCCACCGGCAAAATCCAAAAGTTTATGAATTTTGCCCTGCTTATCCTCACCTATCAAACGCATTATATTGCGGAAATTATTTGTATCCATAACCAAAACAAAATCGCTTTCTTCATATTCCCGTTTTGTTATTTGTGCGGCATAATGGTGTTCAAAAGGAATACCCATTTGCCGCATTTTTCTTTTTGCACCCTCGTGAATATCGTTACCGATTTCCTCACGGCTTGTTGCACGGGAAATGATTTCAAATTCATCGTCCCTATGTGCCTGATGTACTAACGCTTTCATCACAAACTCAGCCATAGGCGAGCGGCAAATATT
>JBJEQG010000103.1:0-14439 GCA_051881635.1 Acutalibacteraceae bacterium | reverse complement strand
GCACATAATATCACTCCTCCTATAAAAATATATTCCTAAATATAAAAATATATCATATCCTGACTTTACTTTTTTTAAAATATCATTTATAATAAAAAAGATAACGCCGTATTTGACGGCATTCCACGGCATAAATGATTTTAAGGATTATGGAGAGAAAACTATGGTACAATTTGATGAATTGCGTCTTGCTCTCGAAGAGCTTTGGCCGGATATTGATGACCTTGCCGATGCACTTGGCATTGAAAAATTAAATATGGAAATTGAACAGTTGGAGGCAAGAGCCGCCCAACCTGGATTTTGGGACGATGCGGAAAATTCCCAAAAAATTCTTCAACGCACAGGAACTTTAAAAAATAAGGTGACAAACTATCAAGACTTGGTTTCCGCCTATGAGGATACACACGCTTTGATTGAGCTTGCCAATGAAGAAGAAGATATTTCCCTTTTAGATGAGGCAACCGCCGCTTATAATGAAATCAAAGAAAATTTGGAAAATCAGCGTTTGTCTACACTTTTGACGGGTGAATATGACGGCAAAAATGCCATTTTGACTTTCCATGCGGGTGCAGGCGGCACTGAGGCTCAGGATTGGGCGGAAATGCTTTATCGTATGTATTGCCGTTGGGGGGAGCGTCATAATTTCAAGGTTAAGACGATTGATTATTTGGACGGTGAAGAGGCCGGATTAAAAAGTGCTGTCATTTTGATTGAAGGCGAAAATGCTTACGGCTATTTAAAAAGTGAATCTGGCGTTCATCGCTTGGTTCGTGTATCGCCGTTTGACGCTTCGGGCCGCCGTCATACCTCATTCGCCTCTTTGGAAGTTATGCCCGAAATTGACAATAATATTCATGTTGAAATCAATCCCGATGACATTGAAATGCAAGTTTACCGTGCCAGCGGTGCGGGCGGTCAAAAGGTTAATAAAACTTCCTCCGCTGTTCGCTTGATTCATAAACCAACAGGCATTGTTGTTTCCTGTCAGGTTGAAAGAAGTCAAACACAAAACCGTGAGGTTGCCATGACAATGTTGAAATCCAAACTTTTGGAAATCAAAGAGAGAGAGCATTTGGAAAAAATCGAGGACATTAAAGGCGTTCAAAAGGAAATTGCATGGGGTGCTCAAATCCGTTCCTATGTTTTCATGCCCTATACCCTTGTTAAAGACCACCGCACAAACTTTGAAACAGGCAACATCAATGCTGTTATGGACGGTGACCTTGACGGCTTTATCAACGCTTATCTAAAATCCGAAAGTCAAATTTAATAAGGGCAAGGCTTGACCTAAACTTAAATTTTAAGAAAATAAAAAGAGAGAGAAACCGATTGTAACTATTGGTTTCTCTCTTTTTTATTTTTGGCATATAAATATTATTTGAGGTCTGCCATACATTTAACCATGACAGCTTTTTGAGCATGAAGTCTATTTTCGGCTTCCTCAAAAATTTCATTGGCATGAGCCTCGAAAATTTCTTCCGTAATTTCTTCGCCTCTATGTGCGGGCAAACAGTGTTGAACCATAGCGTCCGGCTTTGCTAATGCCATAAGCTCGGCATTTACTTGATAGCCGTCAAAAGCCTTATTACGTATTTCTCTCTCCTCTTCCTGTCCCATAGATGCCCATACATCTGTAATGACAACATCGGCATCAACAACAGCCTCTTTCGGTGTGCGGAACATTTGGAATTTATCGCCGTAAGTTTTGGCAAAATCAATAACTTCCTGTGCCGGTTCATAACCTTCGGGACAAGCAACGGAAATAGACATACCTGTCTTTAATGCACCAACAATTAAAGAATTCATCATGTTATTGCCGTCACCGATAAACGCCATTTTCAAACCGTCAAGTTTGCCCTTAAACTCACGAATGGTCATGAGGTCTGCCAAAATCTGACACGGGTGACAAAAATCGGTCAGACCGTTAATAATCGGAATACTGCCGTACTCTGCCAAAGCCTCAACCTCGGACTGCTCAAAGGTACGAATCATAATACCGTCCAAATAGCGTGACAATACACGGGCTGTATCCTGTACGGGTTCGCCACGCCCAATCTGCATATCACGGGCTGACAAATACAGCGGGTGTCCTCCTAACTGGTACATACCGACTTCAAAAGAAACACGGGTTCTTGTTGAGGATTTCTCAAAAATCATACCGAGTGTTTTGCCTTCAAGATATTTATGGGCAATACCATGCTTTTGTTCATATTTCAGTTGGTCTGCCAAATTTAAGATTTCGTTGATTTCTTCTGAACTTAAATCCAGCATTTTCAATAAATGTTTCATTTATATTCCTCCAATACTTTTTTGAGAATGGCAACACCCTTATCAATCTCCTGATAAGTAATTGTCAACGGCGGCAATAAGCGGAGCAGAGTTTTTGCCGTTAAAATCAACAATCCGTTTTCCACACAAGCAGCGGCAATATCTTTCGCATTGCCGTTTTCGAGAACAATACCAATCATCATGCCCATTCCTCTAACTTCCTTAACATTCGGAAGTGTTTTGAGTTTATTGGAAATGTATTCGCCCTTTGCCTTAACCTCAGTTAAGAAAGCGTCTGTGGAAACTCTGTTCAAAACCTCGATTGCACCGGCACAAGCAACGGGATTGCCGCCAAAAGTTGTTCCATGTGTACCGCCTGTAAATGTCTGTGAAAGTTTTTGATTACACAAACAAGCACCCATAGGCAAACCGCCTGCAATACCTTTTGCTGAGGTCACAACATCGGGCTGGATTTCATAATTTTGGTAACAGAAAAAAGCACCTGTTCTTGAAATGCCGGTTTGAACTTCATCAACCATTAAGAGAATATCTTTTTCGGCACAATATTCAGCAAGCTGCTGAACATAGGCTTTATCCAAAATATTAATGCCGCCCTCGCCTTGAATCAGCTCGATAAAGACAGCACAAACGGTTTCGTCCTCCAACGCTTTCTTCATTTGCTCGTCATCGTTTGCCTCAACATAAACAAAGCCCTCTGTAAACGGGAAAAAATAATCATGGAAAACATCTTGTCCTGTGGCCGCCAAAGTGGTAATGGTACGCCCATGGAAAGAATTAACCAAAGTGACAATCTTATTGCGTTCTTTGCCGTATTTTTCAAAGCTATACTTTCTCGCCAATTTAATGGCACATTCATTGGCTTCCGCACCTGAATTGCAAAGAAAAGCCTTATCAAAACCCGTAAGTGTACAAAGTTTTTTGGCAACTTCGGTTTGCAAAGGAGAATAGTAAAGGTTGGAAATATGCTGTAAAGTATGCACCTGTGCCGTAACCGCCTTAACCCAACTGTCATCACAATATCCCAATGAATTAACGCCGATTCCGCTGGTAAAGTCTATATATTCCTTAGACTGAGCGTCCCATGCCGTTGCCCCTTTACCGCTAACTATGGCTACATTAAACCGACCGTATGTGTGCATTAAATATTTCTGTTCGTCATTTTTGATTTCCTCAAAATTCAATGCAATACCCCCAATCTTTCATCATAAAGATGAGATTATTTTTATAAGCTCTTTCCAATCGCTGATTGTTATGTAATTATCTTCGGGAACAGTACATTCTTTTTGAAGTTGAACACTGTTCCTCGCATATTTTGTGTACCATACAGGCTGTATTCCAACATTATATGCACCGTTAATATCGCATACGGGATTGTCACCGCAAAACCATACATCTTCCGCAGAAAGTCCTGCCTTTTTCAAGGCAATTTCAAATATTCCTGAATATGGCTTACGAAACATATATTCACTTGACGCAATAACAAATTCAAAGTTATTCTTGGGAATAAGCATATTGATTCTCTTGGTCAAAATTTCCTTTGAACACATTATATTACTGACGATACCCGTACGAATACCTTGACTTTGTAAAAAATCGAGAAAAAGTTCGATATTTTCGGACGGCTCGGCAAGTGTCGAACCTGTCCAAAACGCCCATTGAAGTTCATCGTATG
This sequence comes from Acutalibacteraceae bacterium, assembly GCA_051881635.1. Classification (GTDB taxonomy): domain Bacteria; phylum Bacillota; class Clostridia; order Oscillospirales; family Acutalibacteraceae; genus JBJEQG01. The sequence goes on along the minus strand of JBJEQG010000103.1, from coordinate 10,478 downwards.
AATCTTCAAACTCTATATCGAAATAATCAAAAACACATTGTCCAAATGATTTCCATGTAATTTCAAGGGGCTGATAATTTCTGTTTGCGGAATGTGTCATTTTGCATATCTCATCAAGGAGTTCATTTGAACGCTGCTGAATTTGCTCAACGGTTACATTATGCGGATTTTTTACGGCTCTGTCAAGAACAGCCTTATTGCCATTTATAAATCCGAGTGCCTGTTCGGCAATAATTGTTTGACCATAGTCAAACAAGACCATTTTAGGCTTATTCATGCTTTATCTCCCCTTAAAAAGTACATGAGCATTTCATGTGTTTTTAAAACTTAATCAATAAAACATTGTTCCGATACCTTCGTCCGAGAACATCTCAATTAAGATTGAATGTGCAATGCGTCCGTCAATAATATGGGCTCTCTTAACTCCTCGACGAACAGCCTCAACACAACAATCAATCTTTGGTATCATACCGCCTGAAATAATACCTTCACGCTTTAAAGACGGCACTTCGCTGACATTGACAACAGGAATGAGTGTGCTTTCGTCCTCTTTGTTGCGTAAAAGTCCACGAATGTCCGTCATCAAAATCAACTTAACCGCTTTCAGCTTTGCCGCAATAGAGGCGGCAGCAAGGTCAGCATTGATATTGTAAACTTCACCGTCATAACCGCCAGCAACCGTTGAAATAATAGGAATATAACCATTAGCTGTGGCATTTTGGATAACTTCGGGGTTAATTTCGGTAATTTCACCGACATAGCCGAGATCCTCTGCCGCCACTAACTTTTCCGCCATAATCATACGACCGTCCAAACCGCAAAGACCGATTGCTTTACCGCCATGTTGTTCCAAAAGCTGCACAAGGCTTTTATTGACCTTGCCTGCCAAAACCATTTGTACGATGTCAATGGTTTCTTTGTCTGTGACACGCAAACCGTTAGCAAAGCGGCTTTCCTTGCCGACACGCTTTAACATATCACTGATTTCAGGACCACCGCCATGAACCAAAACAACATTGATACCGACCAAACGCATGAGTACAATATCATTCATAACGGCATCTTTCAGTTCTTCGCTAATCATTGCATTGCCGCCATATTTTACGATAATGGTCTGACCTGAATATTTTTGAATATACGGCAGAGCCTGAATTAAAATTTGGGCTCTGTTCGCATTTGATATAAACTCCATTCTCTTTTATCCCCCAACAGAAAATTAGGAACGATAATCTCCGTTAATTTTAACATAATCGTATGTCAAGTCGCAGCCGTATGCCTCAGCGTATGCTGTACCGTCATTCAGTTCAACAAGAATATCAATCTCGTTTTCGGTTAATACGGTTTTGGCAATGTCTTCGGAAAACTCTATGCCTGCACCATTCTTGCAAACATCAACACGCCCAGCCTTTGATGCAAATGCTACATCGACTTTATGAACATCAACATCACAACCTGAATAACCAATGGCACACAAAACACGCCCCCAGTTTGCGTCTGAACCGAACATAGCAGCTTTGAGCAGGCTTGAACAAATAACGGACTTTGAAACACCACGGGCATCTGCCAGAGTTTTTGCACCGCTAACCTTGCAAACCAACAATTTGGTTGCACCTTCGCCGTCCTTTGCCATCATACGGCTTAATGTACGGGATACAGCAGTCAACGCCTCAACAAAAGCCGCATAATCTTCGTTTTGTTCCGTAATTTCGGCATTACCTGCCAAACCTGATGCCATAACGGCAAATGTATCGTTTGTTGAGGTATCGCCGTCAATGCTTACCATATTAAATGTACAATCCGCTGCTTCTTTGACTGCCAAGGCAATCATTTCGGCGGAAATTGCCGCATCGGTCGTTACAAAACACAACATGGTTGCCATATTGGGGTGAATCATACCGCTGCCTTTGGAAATACCGCCGATACGAACGGTTTTTCCGCCGATAACTGTTTCAACGGCAACTTCTTTTTTTATTGTGTCGGTAGTCATGATTGCTTCTGCCGCATAAGTTGCACCGTCTACGCTCAAACCGTCAACCAATGCGTTCATACCGTCTGCAATCGGCTCTATCGGGAGAATTTGACCAATAACGCCTGTTGAACCGACAATAACATCTTCACTTTTAATTCCTGTTTTTTCTTCAACCAATCGGCACATAGCTTTCGCTTTTTCAACACCGTCGGCATTGCAAGTGTTTGCATTGCCACTGTTGACAATAACAGCCTGTGCAATACCGTTTTCCAAATGCTTTTTGGTTACGGTAATCGGAGAGCTTTGAACCAGATTTTTTGTATAAACAGCGGCGGCTGTACAAGGTTTTTCGCAAACAATCAGAGCCAAATCTCTTTTATCCTTATTTTTGCGGATACCGCAATGAACACCTGACGCTTTAAAGCCTTTTGCCGCTGTGACCGAACCCTCTATAAATTGATATGTCATTCCATTGTCCCCACTTTTTCATTCATAATATACAGAGCCTTTGAAAACCGCAAGGTTTGACCTAAACTTTGATTTTGTTTAGAAAGCCGGCGGAACCATTGTTAAGCCTGTTTTTTCGTCTAAACCAAAAATAATATTCATGTTTTGAATGGCTTGTCCTGCCGCACCTTTAACCATATTGTCAATCGCAGAAATTGCTACCAATGTGCCTGTGCGTGTGTCAACATGAAGGGAAATATCGCAGAAGTTGGAATATTTAATATTGTGAATATCAGCGTTTGAGCCCTTCGGCAACAAACGGATAAAATATTCGTCTTTATAAAATGCTTCATAAGCCGCACAAATTTGCTCCTCTGTTACACCGTCTTTCAACCGTGCATAGCAAGTGGAAAGAATACCACGATTAACAGGCAAAAGATGCGGAACAAATGTAATCTTTACGGGTTTTCCGGCTAAATGTGAAAGTGTCTGCTCGATTTCGGGTGTATGACGGTGGGAGGCAACCTTATAAGCATGGAAACCTTCGTTCAATTCCGGATAATGATTGCCTTGTGACGGTTTACGCCCTGAACCTGTAACACCGGATTTAGAGTCAACAATGATACCGACTGTTTCAACCAAGCCATTTACAATGGCAGGAGCTAATGCCAAAGGTGCTCCCGTTGTATAGCAACCGGGATTGGCAATGATTTTTTTGCCTTTGATATTTTCACGGAACAATTCGGGCAACGCATAAACGGAACGGGCGTGCAAATCTTTATCCAAGTAAGTGCCGTTATACCATTCTTTATAGTCTTCCTCATTTTCCAAACGGAAATCCGCACCGAGGTCAATAAATGCTTTTCCCGCTTTATCACAAACAGACGCAAGTTCCTGTGACAAACCATGTGGCAAAGCAGCAAATATAACATCGCTTTTATCAACAACCTCTTGCTGGTTTGTACACTCCATATCGCATAGTTTTTTATAGGAGGCATAAACATCGCTTAACTTTTCACCCTCAAAGCTGACAGAGCTAATTGCGGCAATTTCCGCCTTTGGGTGGTTGAGCAAAATACGCACAAGCTCCGCTCCCGCATATCCTGTTGCTCCGATAATTCCTACTTTTATCATTTTCTTAATCTCCTCTAAGCCTTATTCTTCAAGCAGACCTTTAATTCTTTTAACCTGTGCCAAAACATTTTCAGAAGCCGGACCGCCGATAACCTTACGACCATTGACACAATTTTCAAGAGAAATGGCATCATAAACGCCTTCGTCAAAAGTATCGCAAATCTTTTTATATTCGTCAAGCGGCAATGTTTCCAATGTCAAGCCCTTTTCGATACACAAAGCAACCAATGTACCTGTTGCCTTATAAGCATCACGGAAAGGCAAGCCTTTCTTAACAAGATAGTCGGCACAGTCTGTTGCGTTAATAAATCCCTTGGCGGCGGCATTTCGCATATTTTCGGGAATAACACGCATGGTTTCAATCATAGGTGTGAAAGCAGTTAAGCACATTTTTACGGTATCAACCGCATCGAAAATTGCCTCTTTATCTTCCTGCATATCTTTATTATAAGCAAGGGCGATACCTTTCATCACTGTCAAAAGCGTCATTAAATCGCCGAAAACTCTACCCGACTTACCACGAACCAACTCGGCAATATCCGGGTTTTTCTTTTGAGGCATAATACTTGAACCCGTTGAGAAAGCATCGTCCAATTCGATAAATTTAAATTCCCAGGAACACCACATAATGATTTCTTCGGAAAAACGGGACAAATGCACCATAATCAAGGACAAGGTACTTGCCAATTCAATACAGAAGTCACGGTCGGAAACACCGTCCAAGCTATTCTGTGAAACAGAGGCAAACCCCAAAAGACTGGCGGTAATATTGCGGTCAATTGGATAAGTTGTTGTTGCCAATGCACCACTGCCCAACGGCATAACATCCATGTGTTTATAAGCACAAGCCAAGCGGTCAATATCTCTCAAAAACATTTCCGCATACGCCAAAAGATGATGACCGAAAGTAATCGGCTGTGCCCTTTGGAGATGCGTATAACCCGGCATAACGGCGGAGGCATACTTTTCTGCCTGCACGCACAAAACTTTAATTAAATCGCAAAGCAATTTTTTCAGTTCGGGAACTTGTTTTTTAAGATACAAACGCAAGTCAACTGCCACTTGGTCATTACGGCTGCGAGCGGTATGCAAACGCTTGCCCGTCTGTCCCAAACGGGCAGTCAATTCGCCCTCAATAAAGGTATGTATATCCTCAGCGTTGGGGTCAATCAACAGCTTGCCGCTGTCTATGTCTGCCAAAATTTCTTCCAAACCTTTAATAATGGCGTCCGCCTCAGATTTTTCTATAATGCCGCAAGCACCAATCATTTCGGCGTGTGCGATACTGCCCTCTATATCTTCTCTATACATACGGCTATCGAAAGAAATAGACGAATTAAAGTCATTTGTTTTTTTATCAATTTCTTTTGAAAAGCGTCCTGCCCACAGCTTCAACTTTCCTCTCTCCTCTACTTTTTTCATTATTCATAAAAAAGCAATGCGGGCGGACAATACGATACCGTTACCGCTACTGCTCGCCCTCATTATTTTTTTGTTTAATTTATAGGAATTATTCCTTTGTCAAACCCTTTGTAGCCTGTACCTTAATCGGCAAACCAAAGAGGTTGATAAAGCCTGCGGAATCTTTTTGGTTATAAACTTCGTCCTCATCAAATGTCGCAATATCTTCATCATAGAGAGAATACGGAGATGTTACACCTGCGTCAATGATATTGCCTTTATAGAGTTTGAGTTTAACATCACCTGTAACGGTTTCCTGTGTGGAATCTACAAAAGCAGACAATGCCTTACGCAACGGTGTGTACCACTGACCGAAATAAACCAGCTCTGCAAAACGCAAACCAACCGTTTGCTTATAGTGATAAGTATCTCTGTCCAAAGTTAACTCTTCGAGTTTATTATGGGCATGATACAGAATTGTGCCGCCGGGAGTTTCATAAACACCTCTGGATTTCATGCCGACAAGTCTGTTTTCAACGAGGTCAACAATACCGATACCGTTTGCACCGCCGAGTTCGTTGAGCTTCTTAACAAGTTCAACAGCACCCATTTCCACGCCGTCAATGGCTGTTGGAACACCTTTTTCAAAGTGGATTGTAACATAAGTAGGTTTGTCGGGTGCCTGCTCGGGAGATACGCCCAATTCAAGGAAACCTTCTTTATTATACATCGGTTCATTTGCGGGATTTTCAAGGTCAAGTCCTTCATGAGAAATGTGCCAGATGTTCTTGTCCTTAGAATAGTTGGTTTCTCTTGTAATCTTCAACGGAATGTTATGAGCCTCTGCATATTCGATTTCTTCTTCTCTTGATTTAAGACTCCACTCTCTCCACGGAGCAATAATCTTCATATTCGGAGCAAAAGCCTTAATTGCCAATTCAAAACGAACCTGGTCATTACCTTTACCTGTGCAACCATGACAAATAGCGTCTGCACCCTCAGCCAATGCGATTTCTACAATTCTCTTTGCGATAATCGGACGGGCAAAAGATGTACCGAGCAAATATTTATTCTCATATACAGCACCGGCTTTTACGGTCGGGAATACATAGTCCTCAATAAACTCTTTATTCAAGTCCTCAATATACAATTTGGAAGCACCGGTTTTTTTTGCCTTTTCTTCCAAACCGTCAAGCTCTGTACCTTGACCAACATCGCCGGAAACAGCGATAACCTCGCAATTATCATAATTTTCTTTCAGCCACGGAATGATGATTGATGTATCCAAACCGCCTGAATATGCCAAAACAACTTTCTTTATATCACCCATGATGAAAACCTCCAAAATTCAGTTGATAATCTTATTATACACATTCTGACAAAAAAATCAATAAAAAAATGTATAAATATTCAAACAAAGCAAATTTTGTTATTTTGTATAAATTTTAATTTTCACAAATAAAGTTTATATAAAATTAAAACAAGTTTTTATATAATCAAACGATGAATTTTTATTCTCTTTCTGTGGGAACAAGCCCTGTTTCTTGAATTTATATACATAAAATTCGGAAATATTCATTTTTAATGAATATTTCCGAAAAAAATTTTGTTTTTATTTTTAAATGACAAAGCCACCATTAACACCTAAAACCTGTCCTGTAATGAAGCAGGAATTTTTTTGTGCTAAAAAGAAAACAGCTCTCGCTACATCTTCGGGTGTTCCTAATGTGCCTGTTGGCGTTTCCTCCGCTAATGCTTTTAAATCCTCAGCAGAATAGGAGGATAACATATCTGTCTGTATGACACCCGGTGCAATACAGTTGACTGTAATGCCGCTTAGTCCAACCTCCTGTGCCAATGCCTTCGTTAAACCGATTAAACCTGCTTTTGCCGCCGAATAATGAACTTCGCACGAACCGCCAACCTGTCCCCACATGGAGGAAATATTGACAATCCGTCCACTATGTCGGCGTAGCATATATGGCAATGCTCGACGACAACAATAAAATGCTCCCGTTAAATTGATTGAAAGCATACGATTCCAATCTTCGTCTGTAATATCCGTAAATAATTTTGTTTGAGCTATACCGGCATTATTTACCAAAATATCAACACCACCAAACATGGTTTCAGCTTTGGAAAACATAGCGTTGACTTCTGCGGAATTGGAAACATCAGCCGTCAAAACAACAGCATCGCCGCCTTGTTCACGCAGTTTTTCTGCCAGATTTTCAGCACACTCAACAGACTTTGTACAGTTTATTATTGTATGAAAGCCCTCAGCGGCAAAAAGGGCAGCAATCGCTGCCCCTATACCACGAGATGCTCCTGTAATCAGCACCGTTTCAGACATCTTTAATCAAAACCTTTACGATTTCGCCAACAAAAGCATAATGGAAATCATTGTCGGGATAGTTTTTTTCAATCAGGGCTTTGTCAATAAAACTGTCAGGTGTCATGGCTTGCTTATAAAGCTTTTTGCAGACCAAAACCAACTTTGCCTGTTCAAAATAAGGTGCGTTTTCGTCAAAAACAGGCGTCAAATTTTTCTCCTTAATTTTATCTACATCTCTGCCAGAATTTCTGCCGCAAAAAGTTAATGTGTCACGGTAACCGTCTTGGAGAAAAGACAAGGTGTAATATTCGTTTTGGTCGATAAATTCCAATGTGTATCTTTGCGGGCGAATAAAGGAAAATGCAACATTTTTGTTCCACAAAACACCGATACCGCCCCAACTTGCTGTCATGGTATTCAGTTTTGTGCTGTCCCCCGCCGTAACAAGCATCCAATCCTTTCCAATGAGTTTAAACGCATTTTCGGTTATATCCGAAGGGTTAATTTCTCTAAATTGAGCCATAAAGCCTGCCTCCATAAGCAAAATATTTTTTATATATTCTACCATATTCTTTTTTGGCTTTCAACAAAAATTATATTGCACATTATGTAAAAACATTCGGATTACTTCAAACCTTTACAGAACTGAATAAGACACAGCAAAAATACACTTAAAACTATTCTATTTGGCACAATAACTTATTATACACATAACCTATTCTTTTACCGATTTCATTTACAGTATCATCATCTATTCCAAACTCAACTTCCGCAAAACAAAATTCGTCCTCAAAGTCTGACAATTTATTGTCTCGCACATAAAATTCCACATTATCTTTTTCGATAATAGGTGCTTTAATCATTTCAAAAGCGTACGGAATTTGCTTTTTGATAAATTCAAAATCTGATTTAGGCAAAGAAAATTTCATTTTTTCACTTCCTTAGTTGTACTTGTGTTAAACTTTCCAGCAAGTGGTTACCAAATATTGATTGAAAAATACCTTGATTGTTTATAACATTTTTTAATCAGTATATACAATTTAAATCATATTCAAAAGTTTTCCATTCTTCATAAAATAAGTTGCGACCTAATTTTCTGCTTCGTATAATTCTATCAAGAAAGATCTCGTCCGTTTCATCAAAAGGACTAATAAACGCTTTTCCCTTATTTTCTTCGCTCTCTATCAATATTTCTGAACCTGGTTCATAAAAAAAGCAACGATCTTTTGGAAACTGCTTCCTATATTCAAATATACTCTTTGAAGTTAGCATTAAATCAATCTCCCTAAAAAAACCTTAAATTTTGTGATAAGCACTTTGTTTAATGGCGGTTAATTGTTATGCATAAGCGTACTGGTTTTATTGGATTTTCCATTCGTGTACCATAAAGTTCAGCTATTTTTAAAATTGCAATAGCCATAGTATCTCCCTTAGATATCATTTTCAAGCACCTTATAATAAGTTAAATCATGTTTTAGCATACTATTCATCTTGATGTTGAAGATAATAAAAATCTATCTTTTGGCATTACACTATTGGTATTATATCAGATTTGCGGAACAAAACAATTACTCTTGCAACATTTGTTCCACTATTTCTGTAGCACACTGTATCATTTTCGGACAGATACTTTTAAACAAACCTAATTCTTTTATCTTCAGCATATCTTCTTGCTTAGACACATCATATCCAAGCAATTCCCTACATACAACAGTTCCATTTTTCTCAATAAAACGATTCATAAACTCTTCTGCAATCTTATATGCATTTCTTTTTTCTTCTGGTGCATTATAGTTATAATGACCGAATTTTAATCCTAATACCATCAATGCACCTGATACAGCACCACACATTTCCCCTTTTCTTGCACCTCCACCAAACTGTGTTGCTACTTTAAGTGCCATTTCTTCTGACAATCCAAAATCTCCTGCAAATGTTGCAAATACAGCTTGCGAACAATTAAATCCATTCTTAAAATAATTAGCTGACTTCTCTACTTTACTTTCTAACCTAAGTTCAAACAAAATAGTATTTTGCCAGTTTCCAAAACGGTCTTTGGCTATTTTTTCCCTATATCCCACTTCTCTAAACCCACATTTCTTATGTAATTCCACACTTGCTGAATCAATTGAAATTACTGTTGATAGAATACTCCGGTATCCCTGCTTCTTTGCTTCACATAATAACCTATCTACAAGTTCAGTACCTATACCTCTACCCTGATAATCATTATCAATATAGATACTCATTTCAACACAACCCTTGTACACACAACTACTTGATGTAGGACTTATTGCTACCCAGCCAACTACTTTTTCTCCATCTATGTACACAAATCTACAGTTATCAATATATTCGTTATCCCACTCCTCATAAGATGGACACTTTGTATTGAATGTAGATACCCCATTTTCTATCCCCTGTAAATATATTTCCGCTACCTGTTCCCAATCTTTTACATTCATCTCTCTAATCATTACTGTTATCCTCCACTAACAAACAAGCCTCATTATATAGTTTTAATGCCTCTATCACTTGTTCTTGCTTATCTTCCGGTATTTGTTCCAATACTTCTTTAAATTTGTAATACATATCATGTTCAATCCTTTCAAAGCGTTCTTGCCCTTTAGGTAATAAATTTAGCGTAACAAAACGCCTATCTTCTACTGATGGCTTCCTTTCAACAAATCCTTTTTGCACTAAGTCTTCAACAAACCGACTGACACCGCTTTTATCAATCCGCAAAATATCTGCCAATTCCTTTACTGATATGCCTGGTTTTCTTCCGATTTCCACTATCAAAAAGCATTGTGTTTTATTTACGCTACAACAGCAACAACTTGCACTATTGATATTTCCTAGATGACACTCTAATTGTCTTGTATACTCGCGAAATTGCTTTACCAAGTCCATGTGTTCCTATCCCTCCTAACTACTTTTCCTTATATTACCATAAACAGTTGCGTTTGTCAACTATTGTTTTTGACAACCAAGTTTTTTTTAATAGACTTGTTCGATAACCATAAAACAGTAGACAAACTGCGTTTGCCCTTTTAAAAATTTAGACTGTTGGGGCGTTGGCCCCAAACCCCACCAAAGGGCGGCGAGCCGCCGCTGGCAAAATACCTTTGGAAACCGCAAGCCTTTAAAAAGGCTTGACCTAAATTTTAATTTTTGATAAGTTATCGAACA
>JBJEQG010000102.1:0-3059 GCA_051881635.1 Acutalibacteraceae bacterium | reverse complement strand
TTGAAATCGACCCCCAAAACGGTGATAACTACTTTAATTTGGGTAATTCCTATTTCTTTCACGATAATTACTCAAAAGCATTGGAGCTGTATGCTGAGGCGGAAGTAAAGGGTTGCAGTGAGGAAGTCAAGCCAAAATTGTATTATCAAATGGCAGTTCTTTGTTCTGTAAAAAAAGACGCTAAGGCGGCATTGTTCAATTACCAAAAGTATGAGGATTGTACCGCATCAACCGACCAATCCAATAATGTAAAGGTTATTTCTCAAAAAATCGGGCTGTATCTTGAACTCGGAGATTTGGACAAGGCGGAAAATTGTGCAGTACAGCTTAAAAACATGGCACCTACCGAGTATAAAAGTTATGTTGCTTATTTTCAAATTCTGTTGGCTAAAAAAATGTATGAGAAAGCCGAAAAACTTTTGGACGAGATATTAAAGTATGTAACGCTGACGGAAGATGAAGCCATTGATTTGCAGACAAACTGTGCGGCAATCTACATATTAAAAGCGGATACGGGCGAGGACAAGGACGGTTATAAAAAAGCGTTGGATTTGCTCGATGACTTAAAAAATAAAGACGGTATCACGAAAGAACAGAAAAATAAAGTTCTTTTAAATATTGCCGAGGTTTCATTGAAAACGGAAGATTTTGACAAGGCAATTTTGTGTGCAGAAACAATTTTAAATACCGAAAAAAATACAGACGCTGTTTCTGCTCCTATATCAGATGATGATATGGTTGAGGAAGATTTCGATTATATGGCGGAACAGGCTATTCAGGAAATGGATATGCGTGTGGAAAACGGTGAAATAAGTGACGAATTGGGAGATTACGCCGAAACCTACTGTGATGATGACGGCAACCTTGTTCGAGATTATGGTGATATCTTTGACAATGATATACAGGAAACAAAGGCGGAGGAAGATACATCTGTGGAAAAAACGGCAGAAGTGTCTGACGCATTGAAGGAAAAGCTGAAATTCATATTGCTGTCCTCCTATCTTTCAAAAGAGGACTATGAAAAGGCATTGAAATATTCGTCAGTTATGAAGAACAGCGGCAATATGTACTATTCCTATTTTGGTATTTACAGTGAAGCCGTTTGTGTGAAAAAACTTTCTGAGGTTTTAATGAAATTCAATAAAGACGATGCTGAACGCAAATACGCAGAGGCAATCGCTTTCTTTCGTTCTAAAATGTTCAGTAACCCTGCCGACCATTTCGCAGTTGTTTTTAGAGCGAGATTGTATGCTGAAAGCGGAAAATTTGCGAAAGCTTCCGAAATGGCAAACTTACTCTTACCGGAGGAAAAATCGTCTGTACTTCAATACATAGATCAGTGCCGCAGGGAAAATTTAGGCGAAAAATGATCAATGTTGACAAGTTAAGGAGGCGGTGTCAAAGGAGGTGAAAAATTATGTTTCTGGAAGGCATAAAATTTCCAAAGGATATGGTTCTTGACGATGTTAAATTTGCGGAGGCAACATCTAAATTGGCTCAACTTGGGAGTGATATGAGCAAACTTCAAAAAGATATTGAAGATATGCTGTCTATTCTGAAAAAGGGCTTTGATACACCCGCAGGTCATAAATTTATAAGTTCCTGTGAAAATAATCTTTTGGAACCTTTGAAGCAGCAAAAACTTGTTATTGACCATGTCGCTCAAAATCTTAAATATGCAAAAGGTGAATACCAATCCGTTTTTGACAAATATCAGGAATTGAATTCGCTGATCAATAACTCACAAATTTGACACCAGGCAAAGTCTTTGTTGGATTTTATAAACAATAATGTCCCGAAAACAATCGGGTAATTTGAAAGGAGTTAAAACTATGGTCGCATCAATTTTAACCAAAGCAAACATCGCTCAGTCTATCGACGCTGTTAACAACTATGTTTCAAAGGCAAATAACCTTTTTGGAGAGCTGCAAACAGCTGTGAACAATTTGACATCAACCAATTTTATTGGTGACGCTTCGTCAGGTTACAAACAATTCTTTGACGCACAGGTTACACCCGCATTGACAGAAAATTTGACAGCTTTGACAGACTCTATCAAGAACATGATGGAGGAGATTGGAAAACAACTTTTGGATACTGTCGATGTAAAGCTTGGTGAGGTAAACCAAAACCCGTCAGCCGGTATGGCAACATCAGTATGAGTACAGGGTTAATGCCGTAAAGATTATTACTTTGTACAGAATGTAAATATATTATTAAAAAAGAGAGGTTTTTATCATGGCAGACATTGTATTTAGATATCCGGAAATGGGAAAAGCTGTATCCGATATTCAGACTTTGGCAACCCAGTACAGCACAATTGCTAAAGATTTTGAGCAGGAGTTTCTTGCTGCTATTGCAAGCTGGGAAGGCGACAGTAAGGACAAAATGCAGGCCTTTATCAACGGTGCTGTAATGAATTACATGGATACAACAATCAGTAAACTTTTGAACGGCTTTGCCGAACTTCTGCAAGCCAATATAGACCAAATGTCTAAGGCGGATACAGAGATCGCAAGCAATATTCCGACAACGCTTTCCTAACAGCTGTTCTAAATGGTTGTTAAGACTTTATCCCCAAAAAAAGCATGAACGCTATTGCTAAGGTATCAGCATAGGTGTTAAGCGTTTATTAAAAAAATATGATTTTATACTTCCCTTACTCCAAATGAGTGGGGGAAGTATATCCATATTTTAGATATGATTGATTTTTGAAAGTTTATCTTTTGGAGGTTACTTATGGAAAATAATACGGAAATTCAAACCCAAGAACTTCAAGACATAGAAAAATATAAGGAACTTTTTGAGTATGAAATGACAGAAGTCATACTAAATCTTAAAGACGAATTTACAAAAGTTAATGATGACTGTGTAAAAAAATATGAAGAAAGTAAACTGAATTCAGAGGATTTAAAAGTTGAAATTTCGGGTATTAAAGATGTGTCGGTAGAAGTTGCCCCGATTGACTGTTCAACAAAAGAGGTAGAAATTTCGGGTATTAAAGATGTATCAGTAGAAGTTGCCCCGATTGACTGCTCAACAAAAGAGATAGAAATTTC
>JBJEQG010000101.1:0-14583 GCA_051881635.1 Acutalibacteraceae bacterium | reverse complement strand
AAAAAGAACCTCAGAGGTCAAAATCTCTGAGGTTCTTAAATTTTCGGAACAATAAATTATTTTATACCGTCAGGGTTTTGTGTTTGGAAACGCCATGTATCTTCACACATCTTATCAATACCATATTCTGCATTCCAACCCAATTCAGTATTGGCTTTTGTTGCATCTGCATAGAAAGCGGGAAGGTCGCCGGAGCGTCTTTCACCGATAACATAGTTAAGGTTCTTGCCGCTTGCCTTTTCAAAAGCATGAATAATATCCAAAACGCTGTATCCTGTACCTGTACCAATGTTGTACGCCTCAATACCTGTTGTTTCAAGGATTTTCTTTACGGCACACAAATGTGCCTTTGCCAAATCGACAACATGGATATAGTCACGAATACAAGTACCGTCTTTTGTTTCGTAATCTCCGCCAAAAACGGTAAGCTGCGGCAATTTTCCGATAGCAACACGGGAAATATACGGCATAAGATTATTTGGAATACCGTTGGGGTCTTCACCGATTAAACCGCTTTCATGAGCTCCAATCGGATTGAAGTAACGCAAAAGAGAAATGCTCCATGTATTGTCCGCTTTATAAACATCGCCCAAAATCTGCTCGATAAAGTGCTTTGTACGCCCATAAGGACTGCTGACATCGCCCGTAATCATATCCTCACGGTACGGAATGGGATTATTACCGTAAACGGTTGCAGAGGAACTGAAAACGATTTTTTTGCAGTTGTACTTTTCCATAACCTCAAACAGAACCACACTGCCCGAAATATTATTCTCATAGTACATCAGAGGCAAACGGGTGGACTCACCCACAGCCTTTAATCCCGCAAAATGGATAACTGCCTCAATTTTATTTTCCTCAAAAACTTTTTCCAATCCGTTTCTGTCACGAATATCACATTCGTATTTACCCAAAGTTTTGCCTGTAATCTTTTCAACACGGTTCAAAACTTCGGGAACACTGTTATAATAGTTATCCACTACAACAACATCATAACCTGCATTCAAAAGTTCAACACAGGTATGACTTCCAATATAGCCTGCACCGCCTGTAACCAATATAGCCATTATTTTTCTCCTTTTCCTTGCTTTTGAACAAAGCATTATTCCTAATAAAAGATGTTACTTTAATTATGACATATTTAGCATATATTGTCAATCCTCATAGAATTTTAATGCCCTGCGGGAACATGGTCCATTTGTGTTTTTTCTTTTGTCAGGTCGGCATGAAGCAATGCAACAAATATCACTGCCAAAAAGAGAATCGCACCCCAAACGGCACGACTGTCATTAAACAAATGACACGCTATGCTTGAAAGAACCGCCCCAACCAAAAAAGCCGCTAAGACCGCCAAATAACAAAAAGTTTTGATTAAAGCCCCCTTATCATGCGTTCGAAACCATTTAACGGTATAAATAGCCGATTGACGGAGATTATTCGTACAAAAAACAGTTGCCATTGGAATACGCTCGGCCTGTCTGAATGTATTGTACTGCATGGCGGCAATAAAAGTTAATGCCACTTGCGACACCTGAAACGGACATTCATTCGGCAAAAATCCCAAACCAAATGCCACCAATATTTCAAAACCGACTAAAATAGTATCCCAACGGATATGAAATTTCCACTTTACTTTATTGGGCAATATTTCTGAAAAAACAACTCCCATAAAGTAAGCCGCCAACGGTATAAGATAATAAGCTGCCCCTGAAAAATCACCTGTTCCCAAACGCATACCCATAAAAATAAAGTTTGCCGTTTGGGCGTTGCAGAACACACCACCCCTCAAAATATAGGTGTAAGCACCAAAATAGCCGCCTGCCATTGTCAAAAGCAAAAAAATCCACAAACGCTCACATTCCAAATACTCTTGACTTTTCAACCCTTCTTCTGATTTTTTCATTCCCCAAAAAAACTCCTTTATTAAGACAAAATCTCCGCATTATAAGACTCGTATGCCGCACGCAAAAAATCTTTGGCTTTTTCAACGGCATTTTCGGGAGAAAGCAGTCGCACTCCTTTGCCCAATCCACAAAGCCATGCCAAAAACTGATTGCTGATTTGTACTTCCGCCTCAATAACAAAACCGTTTTCGTTATGCTCTATTATACATACATCTTGTCCGAAATGGTCAACAACCGCACTGCTTAGGCGGTTCGGAAAATAAATCCGCACCATTTCCTTTTGACCGTTATACATTCCAAACAAACCGTCCGTATATTCAACAATATCAAAACAGTCAATTATTTCATTATGTATGCGTTCCTCGTCCAAAACTTCCGTATGTACAATTTTGTCAATACGAAAATTCTTCAACATTTCCGCTTCAATATCATAGCCGACAATATAATATTTATTGTCGTTATAAAATAAAGCCAAAGGGGACACTCTATATTTGTAGCCGTCTTTATGATTGGATGCGACAAATTTATTATTCTGCACAGTCCAATCCCTATAACAAAATGTAATATTTTTCTTCTCGTTAATCGCCTGATATATAGCATCTATGGCATAGTAAACCTGTTCGTTACAGCAAAGATTTTTTCTGTTGACAAAGTAAATTTGGCATTTCAGTTCTTCAAGCTGATTTTCGCTGACCAAAGTTCCCAGCTTATCAATCAAATCTTCCGACTTTTTCTTGGAAATCAAAATTGAGGATTGTATGGTATCAATCAACAGTTTGATTTCCGCAATCTCAAAAACGCCGCCGCTGAAATAGTAGTGATAAACATTGCCGTCCTTTTGGGACACAATTTCCATACCCGACTGATTCAGCGAAAGAATATCTTGTTTTACTGTGCGTTTATCCGCTTTAAAGCCCTCTGCCGTCAAAACCTCCATAAGGTCTTTCATGGTTTTCTGATGATTTTCATCTGTATATTTTTGAAAATAGCTCTGCAAAAACAAAAGCCGTGATTTCATTTTTTCCTGTCCCTTTTGAGCATCGTCCATTTGCTCCTCGATTACTTTTTTCATGTCGATTTTCCTTTCGTATATCAGTTCATACAGATATTTGTCTGTCTTTTTATCAAACGGTTTCTTCCTTTATTATTTTAACCATATAACAAAAAAAGTCAATGCTTCTATTTTATTCCGATACTCAGGAGGTTATTTTTATGGAATTGAGAACAGACCTTGCCCTTGAAGTCAAAGAACAAACGAATACACAAACAGACGGTCTGCACCTTAAAACAAATTATACACATGGACTAAAAGTCACCACAATGGATATTGCAACGGAAACCGCCGCCCAAAAAATGCGGAAACCGCTTGGAACATATATCACTATTGAGCATATGCCACTAACTGACAGCATACAAGATGCAAAAGAACAAACCGATGTCTTGGCTCAGGAATTGCGTCGCTTTTTACCCGCAGAGGGTTCTGTTTTGGTTGTCGGTTTGGGAAACAGCAACATTACACCCGATGCTTTGGGTGTTCGCAGTGCTGACCATGTTTTGGCAACACGCCATATTTCGGGAGAAATTGCCCGCAGTTCAGGTTTGGACCAGCTCCGCCCCGTTTCCGTCATAGCTCCGGGCGTTTTGGGACAAACAGGTATTGAAAGTGCTGAAATGGTTGCAAGTGTTGTTAAGTCCATTCGTCCTGCTGCCGTTATTGTTATTGATTCCCTTGCCTCATGCAGTCTGTCACGATTGGGCTGTACCATTCAAATTACTGATACAGGTATTGCTCCGGGAGCAGGTGTACAAAACAGCCGCCGCCCTATTTCTCCAAAGGGACTGAATGTTCCTGTTATTGCAATCGGTGTTCCGACTGTTGTCGAGGCCCGCACCTTAGTTATGGATATTTTGGAGCAGGACGGTATAAACGCTATGGCGTTGGATAAAGTTTTTCCCCATGATGCACACATGATTGTGACACCGAGCGAAATTGACCTGTTAATCGAGCGTGCCGCCGCTATTATCGGTATGGCTGTCAATATAGCTCTGCATCACAAACTTTCCTCTGATGACCTTCGTCTGTTGTGCGGTTGATAACTCTATCATAATCACCACCGAACAAACATAAACTATGGAGAAGTCAAAAATTCGGTTTTAACATGAATTTGATATAACCGTTTTTCGGTCAAGCTTTTGTTGAGTTCATGTAAAATCCAAGCCGTTCGGGGGGATATACATGAAAAAAGGGCGTTTTCAAAAAACGGCATTGACAGGCTGTTCACTTATATTGGTACTGTTCGCTTTTTACTGTGTCATTTTTCGTGCCTCAAACGGCTTAATCTCGTATGATAATTTGGAAATATGGGCGGTTGGGCTTTCAATGCCGACAGGAAATGTGGAAATTTCCCAAACAGAGAAAAACTCTTCAAAAAATCCGCCGTCCGAACAAAATTCAACACAACCCTCCCAAGAAAATTCCCTTCAACCAACAGAATCCAAAACAAGCGAAACGGCTGAAACCTCAAAAACAAATAGAGAAAACGATTTTGAATTTTCCACTCCCACACGGGAAGAAATAATGGCATATGATAACGCTCACACAGGCGAGGCTCAATATCCCGTCAATGAGGTTACATTAACAAATTGTGATGACAGCTATGGTAATGTTCGTGTCAAAAATGCCTCCTCCACAACCTTTAACATTAAAGAGGAATTAGAGGCGGAATTGGGATTTACCATTGAAGACACAAACGAACCCCAAGTTTTAATCTATCATACACATACCTGTGAAAGTTATCTTGATTATGATACAGGATATTATTACGAGAGTTTTTATCCTCGTACCGATGACAACAGCCAAAATGTCTGTGCGGTCGGCGACGCCATAGCTGACCGGCTCAACAAAAACGGCATTGTCACCATACATGATACCACACAACACGACAATCCAAGTTATAGCGGTGCTTACAACCGCAGTTTAAACACAATCAACAGCTATCTTGAAAAATATCCTTCAATCAAGGTTGTTTTGGATATTCATCGTGACGGCTTGGGCGAGGGCGGCGAAAGCGGAAAAACCAAAACGGTCTTTGAGGTTGACGGACACAAAGCGGCACAGATTATGATTTTGTCGGGTTATGGCTATGATTCTTCCCTTGATTTTGACGATTGGAAATACAATCTTCGTTTTGCCCTCAAAATTCAGCAGACTGCCGAAAATATGTATCCCAACATGACACGCCCATTATACTTTGCAGATTTTATGTACAACATGAATGTCAATACAGGTTCGCTTTTAATAGAAATCGGCACTGACTCCAACACACTTTCCGAAGCAAAATATACCGGTTATCTTTTAGGAAATGTATTAACAGAGGTTTTGTCGGAAGCATAGATTTTTTGAATTATCATCATTAAAGTCAATAAAATCAACACTGTCTTCCCCTATTTTTTTGCCATAATAACACTATTCATTTTACTGTTTTATCTGCTATAATAGAGTTATGGAAATGAATTATGAATTGGATAAGGATAGGTGACTTTCTTGAAAAAATTGACAGCTATTTTTTTAGCGTTTTTCTTTGCTATCGGTTTGCCTTTAATCGCCCATGCCGTAGAAACTTCGGAAGTTTCGGAAATATCAAATACGGAAACAAGTGTTCCCGAAAGTTCGGTTTTGGAAAGTTCCGTTTCTGAACCCTCAACAGAACCTACACCCTCAGAACCAACCTCTGAACCGAGCGAACCTGATACATCTGATACATCTGTTTCCGAACCAATAGAGTCCTCTGTTGAAGAAAACTCCACCGAAAACAGCCGTACTCCTGTCGAACCGTCTGAACCATCAGAAGAAGAAAGTTCCCAAGAGGAAAGTGTTATAACCCCTGAAAGCTCTCAAAGTACACCCTCATCTCCTGATGTAGCCGACCCGTTTGGACTATTTGCTGGCATTATCCCAAATATAAACACATCTTCACCACCACAAAACTCCACTCCTGAACAGGAGGAAACCTCTGTTGAAGAAACAACTTCTGTTCCCGAAGAAAATACAAACATTCCCACTGTTGATGAAACCAAGTGGTTAAATTCTGAAACAGCCGCAATCGCACAAACCAATACCACCGATGACAGTGATATTTTAACAGGAATTATTCTTTGGTCTGTTATAGGTTTGGCAATCACAACCGTATTTATTATATTACTCAACATAAAAGGGAACGACCGTTCCTCCTACCGAAAAAATAAATATACATCAGCACCTATGCAGCAACGCACTGCCTATTCAAGCAGAAAATACTACCGCTGAAATTTCCATACAAACCACAAAAATTGAAAGCTTATTTTTAACGCCGATTCGCTAAATCTCCAATTTTCTTAAATCAACACATTTCTTGTTTTGTGTTGTTCAGTTTGAGTTTATAATCTTCTATAATAGACTTATCAAATAAAAGGAGGCTATAAGCTATGAACACAGATAAGATTTATGCGGAAGCAATCGCAAATGAGTATGCACCAAAGGACACTTCCAAGGTGGTTGCTCTTAAAAAACTGGACAAAAAGGCAAAGTTGCCAGCGAACATTTTTGCTTTTTCGTTTGGCACGATTATGGCTCTTGTCCTTGGAACAGGAATGTGTCTGTCAATGAATGTTATTGGTAGTGGTAGCACTGCTATGACGGTTGTCGGAATTATAGTTGGTATCATCGGAATTATCGGAGTAAGCGTTAACTATCCTATTTACAGGAAAATGATTGAAAAGGGAAAGAAGAAATACGCATTTGAGATTATGACTTTGGCAAAGGAAATAAGTGAAGCTGGCGAATAAGGAAAGTAGGCAGTGTTATATGAATAAATCGGAAAGTAAATATTTTAATACTGCCCTGCTAATGGACGAGGCACTTATTAAGCTTTTGGCAGAAAAGAATATAGAGTTTATATCTGTAAAGGAAATCTGTGAAAAAGCAGGAGTAAATCGTTCTACTTTCTATCTTCACTATGAAACAATAGGAGATCTCCTCGAAGAAACAACGGAATATGTGATTAGCCGATTTCTTGCATATTTTGATAGAACACAAGAAATTTTCGGTGGACATATAAAAGATATTCCGTTAAATAAACTTGTTTTTATAAATGATAAATATCTGAAACCATATTTGCAGTTTATTTATGACAACCGAAGCGTATTTAAGGCAGCTATTCATAACCCGGTAAGTATGAAAGCCGATACGATGTATTTATATATGAAAAAGCATATTTTTGAGCCAATCATGCAACGATTTGAGATTCCAAAGGACGAGCAGAATTATTGGATTGCTTTCTACCTTAAAGGAATTTGGGCAATTATACAGGAATGGATAAACCGTGATTGTAAGGAAACTATAGAAAAGATTGAAGTAATTATTGAAAACTGTGTATGTCCCGAAAGAGTTCTTCAATATAAGAAATTTGGAGAGTAAATGATGAAAGGTGCAATCAAGCAATTTTGGGAGTCATGGAAAGCAGATTATAATTTTAAAACATTTGTTACATCAGCATTGTCATTACTTATAGGAATAGCGTTCACCATATATAACGGTTTTCTTGGATTTTATTATTCATCAATATGGAACGGTTCAATATGTGTTTATTATATTCTTTTGGCTGTTATAAGAGGAATACTTGTAGTCTATCAAAGAAAAATATATGATATGCCAGATAAATCAGGGAGTAAGCATGGAAGAAAAATATTTTATTTAACGCATATTATTATGTTTTTAATGAATGTATCCTTAATTATTCCAATTATTGTAATGATTAAGGGCGACAGAACCTATAATCTTGGAATGATTCCGGCAATAGCAATAGCAACATACACCACATATCGAATAGTAATGGCAATTATACATTATTCCAAATCAAGAAAAATTGACAATGTTCTGATAAAAGAACTTAGGACAGCAAATTTGATTGATACGCTTGTTGCAGTGTTGACCTTGCAGAATACCATGATTATAGCAAGTGAAGGTGAAATCACTGAAAAAATGAGAACCTTGTCGATAGTTTCAAGCACTGCGATTTGGCTGGTTATCGTGATATTGTCAATATTATCATTTAGATATGCCTTAAAGAGTGAATATTAGAGAAATCATGATAGTAGAAGGAATACAGATGAAATCAGCTTTATCGAAAATATTACTGCTGAAATTTATATGCAAATAAAAAAGGGGAAAGCCTTTACTAAAAATAGGCTTTCTCCTTTTTTCCGTTTAGATTAAAATAAACTTTAATTTTTTGTCGACATCATGTTCAAGTGCTATCTTTTCCGTTCTATAACTCGAAATTTATAAACTTTAATCTGTTGTCGAACTCACATTAAAACATCAATCAAAAACTTTGTCTGCCAAACAAGTATCCCCACGCTGTAAAGAAGTCAGACCTGTGCTGACTCTTTCCATAATTTCATAACCGCTTAATTCCTCAATCAAGCTATCCAATTCAGCGGGTGTGCCGGAAGCTCTGAATGTCATGGAGGTGTTTCCAATATCGACAACAGATGCATGATACTTTGCTGTAATCTCCAACAGTTTGTTTTCGTTCTGACCGTCTGTACGAACTTTTAACATTGCCAATTCGCACACAACGGAACTATCCTCATGCAAAATCTCAACCTTTTTTACATCAGGCAGTTTATAGAACTGATACACAAACTGATTAAGCGTTTCCGTATCTTCACTGCAACGCAGACGGATTGTCATACGGGAATAATCCGACATAACGGTTGGGCTGACTGTCAGGCTGTCAATATTAAAGCCACGGCGTGAAATCAAGCTCGTTACTCTCAAAAGAACACCCGGATAATTATGTACAAGCAAAGCAATTATTTGTGTTTGTTCCATATCTATCACTCCATTTCCGTAATCAAATTATCAACCGTTTTTCCCGGAGGAATCATCGGCAATACATTTTCATCTGGCGAAATACGGCAGTCAATCAAAACAGGTCCGTTCAACGCAAATGCCTCAGCAAGAACGGTATCAATTTCGCTGTCATTATGAATAGTCAGTCCGTCAACGCCGAATGCCTTTGCCAAAGCCACAAAGTCAGTTTGTCTGTGTGGGTCTGTCTGTGAGAAACGGCGACCATAAAACAGTTTTTGCCACTGGCGAACCATACCCAAAACAGTATTGTTCATAACAATCATAACCAACGGCAAATTATAGGAGCGAGCCGTTACCAATTCATTCATATTCATATGGAAACTGCCATCGCCTGAGAACAGAACAACTCTTTTGTCGGGATTGCCAACCTGAGCACCGATTGCAGCACCCATGCCGTAACCCATTGTTCCCAAACCGCCGGAAGTACACCATGTATGCGGTTTCTCGAATTTATATTCCTGTGCAACCCACATTTGATGTTGACCGACATCGGTAACAACAATATCATCGTCACGCATAAATTTGCGTACGGCATCAATAACATTATAGGGGTGTGCATATTCATTAGATGCCGTTACGGAAACAGCACTTTCCTCTTTCCATTTTGCCAACTGAGCTTTCCATGCATCGTGATTTTCTTTTTCAACCACAGCACAAAGTTTTGACAATGTATCTTTCAAATCGCCTACCAAGCTGTAATCAACTAAAACATTTTTATTGATTTCTGCACGGTCAATATCCATTTGAATAATTACGGCATTTTCACCGAATTTCTTTCTGTCACCTGCTACACGGTCGGAAAATCTTGCACCGATTGTCAAAATCAAATCACTGTGTGCGGTTGCCATACCTGTGTCATAACCGCCGTGCATACCCAATGTACCGACAAAAAGCGGGTGTGATGACGGAAAACCGCCCAAACCCATAACAGATGAGCATACGGGGCAATCTAACTTTTCAGCTAATGCCAAAAGCTGTTCAGAAGCATCTGCACCCAATACGCCGCCACCCATATAAATCATGGGACGCTCAGCAGAATGAAGTGCCTTTGCAACAGCAGCAAATTCTTCCTCTGTTGCCTCTGTTTTAACAGTGCGAACTTCGGGTGTTATCGGTTCATACTCATATTTAGCGGCTGTAATATCTTTCGGAATATCAACCAAAACAGGACCTTTTCTGCCTGTGGAGGCAATACGAAAAGCCTTTCTCAAAATATTGGCAAGGTCTTTAATATCCTTAACGATAAAATTATGTTTTGTAATAGGCATTGTAATCCCTGTAATATCAACCTCTTGGAAACTGTCACGAGCCAAAAGGTCAGTCGATACATTACCTGTAATGGCAACCATAGGGATTGAATCCATATAAGCCGTTGCCAAACCCGTAACAAGGTTTGTTGCACCGGGACCTGATGTTGCAATAACAACGCCCGTTTTGCCTGTTGTACGGGCATAGCCGTCAGCGGCATGGGAAGCTCCCTGTTCATGTGCCGTCAAAATATGTGTGATTTTATCGCTGTACTTATACAGTGCATCATAAATATTTAATACTGCACCGCCCGGATAACCAAATACGGTATCAACCTTTTGCTCCAACAAACATTCGGCAATAATATCTGCTCCTGTAAGCTGCATAAAGTCATTCCTCCATATAAAAATAAAAAAATATTGTAATATAAAAAACTATACAGGTTAAATTGTATTATTTTTGGGGCGTTTTGTCAATAGTTACGAAATATCAAAATCACAAAAACTGTATCTTCGTGTCAAAAACACAAAAATACAGTTTTTTAAATATCATTCGGCAGTCGCTTTATTGTTTGTTTCTTCTTCTAAAATCTGACCGTCCGAAATTTCTATTTTCCGCTTGCAGGCATCTGCAACAACGGGGTCATGCGTAATTATAATGACGGTTTTCCCTTCTTCATTCAGTTGTTTGAATACTTCCATAATTTCGGCGGAAGTTCTTGTATCCAATGCTCCCGTTGGTTCATCGGCAAGAATGATATTAGGGTTGTTAATCATGGCACGGGCAATCGCAACACGCTGTTTCTGTCCACCCGAAAGCTGATTAACTTTCTTGTTTTCTTGGGAAGCAATATCGAGCTTTTCCAAAAGCAAATGAGCCTGCTCTTTCATTTTTTTGTAAGAGTATTTGCAAAAAAACAAAGGGAGCATGACATTGAATTTTACACTGCGGTAAGGTATCAATGAAAAATCCTGAAAAACAAAACCGATATTTTTGTTTCTCAGTTTTGCTTTCTTTCTGTTGGAAAGTGTACGGACATCTGTTCCGTCCAATATGTATTCGCCACTGTCGAAATTATCCAAACAACCCAAAATATGCAGAAGTGTTGACTTTCCTGCTCCCGACTTTCCGATAATGGCGACCATTTCGCCGTCCTCAATTGTCAAAGAAACATCTTTCAGAGCCTGTGTGGTAATATAGCTTTTATTCAACTTATTTATTTTTATCATAGGTCTTTCCTCCGATACATTTCAAGGGGTGAGGCTCTGCCCGATATAATAAGCGGCAGAACAATTGAAATAACAAGCATGAGCAGTAAATAACCGACAATATACAAATAAGAATAATTGTCAAACAGTGCATTATATACGGCAAAATTTTCATAGAAAAATGTCTTAAAGACGGGATACCACGCTGTTATGGCAAACGATACCAACAGGGCTGGCAGAATAATTCCAAAAATGCCGAGTGAAATATGAGCCAAATTTCTAAACTTCGTACAGCCGACCAGGTAATAGATATTTGTTTCTTCAATCTTGCGGTAAACAAACAATACGGAAAGACTGAAAAAGGCGATTGTTGCAATAAGGAAAGTAAAAAGCGGTGTGGGCAAAACCTTTTTTAACTTTATGGCATTTTGGTCTTCTGTATCAGCTATAATTTGTTCGGGTGTCAATACAGAGCCGTATTGTCTTAATTCTTCAATACATTTTTCACGCTGTTCATTGGACAAGTTATCCTCAAAATCAATAAACATATTATTACTATAAATTGCAGTATCAGAAACAGGTTCTAAAAGCTGTTTCTTTGTTAAATCATTATTTCGTACAATAAGACGACCGGCACCATTGATTTGAGTTAAAAAAAGATCAGCGGTGATAGAAGTACCACTGTATCCAAATTGTGGAATAAAATTATCGGAATTAATTTTACCTACAATATAGAAATTTCTCGGTAAAAATTCTGACCCGTCTTCATCATTACTTGCTGTCATAATATAATATGTAATAGTGTCCCCTACCTGTACACCATCAAACTCACTACCATAAGCAACAGCAGGAATAGTTCCTGACGGATAGGTATCAATTTTATCTAACCATTGTCCTTCTGAAATACGAGGGTGGAATTGGTATACCAATTCGTCCGAAAAAACTAAATAAGATAAATCTCTTTTCTCTACATATGCATTTCGGAAAAGACTATCTTCAACTATGTCTGTAATGCCTTTCACACCGTCAATATTTTTAATTTGATCTCGTATTTCCATTTTTTTAGAAAATTCTTCAAAAACACCATATTCCTCAGGATTTATGTTTATAGAGAAATATACATCATCAACCAAAGAAGAATTTTTATAAAGATTTTCCGTTTCGGTGAGATACCTTAGTTGAGCTATTGTCAAAACCATAGATACTGTGGAAACGGTCGTTAAAACCACAAGAAAGAGAACGGAAAAAATATTTTTAAGATATAAATGAGCAATCAAAATTAAGTGTTTCATATTTTTTCCTCCTCACATTGCGTAAATATTTTTCAGCTTAACCAGTGATTTTCTCAAATAGAAAAGATAAAAAGGCAAAGAAACCACGATTGAAACAACTAACATAGCTACAAAAATAAATGCATAATCACCAAAAGTATAAACATAGTTAGGTGCAATCATCAAATCCTTAAACAGAATATCCTTTGTCAGATTATATATAACAAAGCCCAAAACAGTGGCTGGCGAAATTAGCAAAGCATTTTCTATAAGCATAATTGTAACTAACTGTTTGGAGTCTGCACCGACCGTACCAAAAACAACCGTTTCGTACAAACTTCTTTCCATCATGTATTTCATCAAAAAGACAAATACACAAAATATAATAGCCATAATCACAATAGAATAGCTTTTTTGCGTGTTTTCCGCACTTTCAACAGCAGCAGTCCAAAAACCTAAATCTTCAATCGACACATCAATATCCATATCGGAAAAACCACGCACTATCTCTGTAACAATTTTTTTATTTTCCTCGCTTGTAGGCAGAACAGGCATAGTCATTGTAATTTTATCCACCGGAAATTCCAACTTTTTATAAGTGTTATAGGGGATATAGGCATCAGATAGATCCTCAAAAGTTGTACCAGTAGCAATAAAATCTTTATCTTTTATAGTTAATTTATTTGAGGTCGCTTTTTCAAAACTTTTGATTGTAGTGTCATCAGTATAACTGAAACGAAAAATAGCAACATTTTCTCCTGTCTTTTCCTGTTTAGAAAAATTTGTCCTGCCAAAACATTGACTTTCCTCCAATAAATAAGTATGACTGTCATTCAAAAAAGAAGCAATAGTAATTTTTGCAGGATTACCGTCACCATAATCATGTCCTAACAAATTAATATTCTTATCTTCAAAATGAATATCATCTGTTTTTACATCGAAAGAAAACATGACTGCTTCATAATCAACATTTTTTTTAACTTCTTCCATAGCTTTTATGGCTTGTTCAGACTCTATGGAAGAAGTGGGGGATATTTTATAAGACCGTGCCGAAAAACCTAACTCCCTGTTATGTGCAACATTGCCATTTCCAATAAAAAAACAGCAAACCACAGAACAAAGAATCAGTCCCAAAAAATAAAGAATAAAAATGAACTTATTACGACTGAAATAATGCTCAATACGGAGCAATGCCAAATATATACTTTTCATATTTACACCTATAATATATAAGGCGGAAATTTTATATTTCCGCCTTATTAATTGCTTTACACAAATTTCTGATCAATCGTTTGTGTAGCAGCATTTTCAAAGCCAACAATATAACGTACACAAGTATGACGGGTTGATTTTGCAATATCGTCCTGTACAGTCCCGTTCAGCTTACCAGTGACATAGCCAGTATCCACCCAACCATCATAATTCTTTGATTTATATACTGAACAAGATCGATAGCTATTATCAATCTCTGTTTGGATATATGCAATAGACTTACCATACATACCAAGTGCAATATTATTTTGGGTTCTGACGGCAGCATCACTTTGCCAAGATGAAGTACCTAAAACATAGTTGCCTTTCATCCAAGAACCAACACCAAAACCATAATTGTATGATTGGGACAAATCAATATTTTGGGGAGAAACTACTGCGGATGCTGTGGGGATTGCTGAAACAGCAAGAGTAGCTGCAACAACGAACGCTAAGATTTTTGACTTTTTCATGTGTAAACACTCCTTTTTTGTATTTTAGGGAACCGTGAATATAATACTGTAAACATTTTAAAAAGTCAAGTAAAAATTACAATAAAATAGAAAAAATATCAAAATTTGTAAAAAAATATAGTATCCTATAAATTCAAATCTACATTTTTGTGAAATTGTAATCAAAATATACTTTTGGTTTCTTTGTTTTAATTTTCCGCTGAAAAAAATTAAAACGAAATAGCGGATACCGCTTTCAAAAGCCGTATCCGCTATTTTTCATATATAAACTTGAATATCCACAAACAATCTTCCCTTTTTGCTTATGCCCGA
>JBJEQG010000100.1:0-3101 GCA_051881635.1 Acutalibacteraceae bacterium | reverse complement strand
AGAGCCGTTATTTTTTACCGTTAATCGGATTGATTTAACAAAGCCATGACATTTTGAATTTCCTGTGCGGTCTGAGGTGTTTCAAGATATTCATAAGAATACAGTGCAAAGCCGTCAAAGCCTAATTCACGGACGGTTTCAATCTGCGTTTTGATTTCTTCATTACTTTTGAGCCATGTTCCCTCATCGGCGTCAGTTCCGGCTTTATAAAGACCTAAACCGCCATAAAGCTGTATTTCATCATAGGTTACAACAGAACGCCAACGGGCGGCGGTATCGCTGAAAGGCAAAATGGGGTGGCTGTTGCTTACATAAATCTGTGGACAAATATAGTCTATATAGCCCTGAACACAACACCATTGGGTTACATCGGCACACATCAGTTCGTCATTTTCAATATTTCCTTGTGGGGATATGCCGAAAACAATATCGTTACGGACGGAATGAACAGATGAATAAACGCCCGCAATCAGGGCATTGATGTTGCTTTTTCTCCATTCATTAAGCGTGAGCGGTTCGGCGGTATCGTCAAGGGAATTACGGTAATCGTCATAGGCGGTTTGGTCAAAGTCGGCATTTTCGGTCGGATAAAAATAATCGTCAAAATGAATACCGTCAATGGCATAGTTTTCAACAATTTCCAAAATGCCGTTGATAATGTACTTGCGTACTTCGGGATAGGCAGGATTATAGTATATGCCGTTTTCGTACTCGACAATGTAATCATCGTTTTTTTCGGTATCGTCATTTTTCCAAAGATTGTATGGGTTATCTTCGGAAAGAACAGAGGGTGTTTGACTGTAACGCACACGGAGCGGATTAACCCATGCATGAATTTTCAGGTTGTGTTGATGTGCGGCTTGAACGATATACGCCAAAGGGTCATAATCGGGGGCTTGCCCCTGTGTGCCGCTGATAATATGTGACCACGGATAATATTTGGAGGGATAAATTGCGTCACCAAACGGTCGGACATGAACAAAGATTGTGTTAAAGTTTTTGGCGGTACAATTATCCATTATGGTATCAATTTTTTCCCGAAAGGCTTTTTCTGAACGGTCAGTACCGCCCATGTCCAAACTCATGAACGGAATCCAAACGGCACGAACTTCCTCAGTTTCTTCTGTGGGGGTGCTGTTTTCGTTTTGGGAGGGTGTTGGTTCGGAAATGGTTTTGGAGGTTAATTGCGGTGTGACGGTTGAATTTTCGGCGGCGGTGGGGATATATGTATTGAATTTGGCGGTTAAAAAAACGGTTGCCGTAAGGAGAATAACGGAAATCAACGGCGGAATGAGCCGCAAAGGATTTTTAATCATACAACCACAACCTTGATTTTTGTTTTATAACAATATATAATTTTTATGGAAGATTTATGCGGTTGGAGGTCAATAGAATGAACTGGTATGATTTTCTGATTATCGCTTATTTGTGTGTTACAAATGTTGTTGCCGTAACATTAACGGTTTCCGACAAGCGGAGGGCTGAACGAAAAAAACGCCGTATTCCCGAAAATACGCTTATGTTATGGGCGGCTTTGAGCGGTTGTGTGGCTATGTATATAACCATGCATACCATTCATCACAAGACACGCAAGCGTAAATTCATGGTCGGTATTCCGATTATTTTTATTGTGGAATGTGCGGTATTTTTTGGCGTTTTGTATTTATGCAAACAGTTACCGTTTTTCGGTTGAGATTAAAATGAATTTTGAAAGGAGTTTTTGTTATGCAGGAATTAAATATGCAGACGATTGAAAAAACAATCAAAAATTTGAAACGCAATTATATGGACGCTTATTATTGCGAAACGGCAAAAGAGGCGGTCTGTCTGGCACAGACACTTATGAAAGACGGAGATGTTGTTACACATGGCGGCTCGGTGACATTATCCCAAATCGGCATGATTGAAGTTCTCAAAAGCGGCAAATATGTTTATCTTGACCGCAACGCTGAGGGCTTGACAAGGGAAGATGTTTTGGAGATTTATAATAAAGCGTTTTCCGCTGATGTCTTTTTGACGAGTGCAAACGCCATTACCGAAAACGGCGAGTTATATAATGTTGACGGCAACAGCAACCGTGTTGCGGCGATTTTATACGGTCCGAAAAGCGTTATTGTTTTTGCGGGGTATAATAAGATTGTGCCGACGATTAACGACGCTGTTCAGCGTGTGAAAACAAAAGCCGCTCCGCCAAATGCCGCCCGTCTGAACTGCGATACTTATTGTGCAAAAGAGGGACAATGTGTATCGCTTAACAAAGAGGAAAGTTTTTTGTGTGACGGCTGTCATAGTGATGACCGTATTTGCTGTAACTATGTTGTTTCCGCACAGCAACGCCACAGGGGAAGAATTAAAGTTATTTTGATTGGTGAGGAATTGGGGTATTAAAGGAGGAAAATTATGAACAACACACCGACACCGCATATAGGAGCTGTCAACGGTGATTTTGCCGAAACCGTCCTTATGCCGGGTGACCCTTTGAGGGCAAAATATATTGCCGAAAATTTTTTGACGGAGGCAAAATTAGTGACTTCCGTCCGAAATATGTTGGGCTATACGGGAATTTATCAGGGCAAGCGTTTGTCCGTCATGTCCAGCGGCATGGGTGCTCCGTCAATGGGGATTTATGCCTATGAGTTATATAATTTTTACGGGGTTAAGAATATCATTCGTATCGGTACAATTGGAGCAATTGATGACAGTCTGCATATCGGTGATGTGCTTTTGGCGGTGTCTTCATGCACAAACAGCAATTTTGCCGCACAATACCGTTTGCCTGGAACAGTCGCTCCCACTGCGTCATTCCCTCTGCTTTATACGGCGTATAATACGGCAAACTGTTTGAATTTGCCTGTCCATGTCGGCACTGTTTTTTCGTCCGACACATTTTATGACGATGCCGCTTCATTGGCGGATTGGAAAAAAATGGGCGTTCTCGGCGTTGAAATGGAGAGTGCGGCATTATATCTAACCGCCGCACGATTGGGGAAAAATGCATTGTGTATTTGTACGGTATCCGATTGTCCGTTTACGGGCGAGGCGACAACCGCTGAACAGCGTCAAACCGCCTTTAAAGACATGATGAGATTGGCACTTGAAAC
>JBJEQG010000099.1:0-3128 GCA_051881635.1 Acutalibacteraceae bacterium | reverse complement strand
AGGAGGACGAAAATGCTTAGAATATCAAATCGAAAAAACCGCAGTATAAAAATACTTTCAATTCTTATGGCTGTGATGATATTTTTGTGCTGTATAGACTTTTCGTTTATTTATGCGGAAAACGATGTGGAATACAGTAACACTTTAAATGAATGGTATGTACAGGCAACCTGGAATAATGATTCTACAGAATATAATCTTTCCTCCTCCAAGTCTGAAACCTTATACCCTAAACTGACAGTAAGATATTATGTAAATAATGCTCAAAGGACATATCAGCCCGGTGAAGTGGCAATAACTATTCCCGGAATCGGTGGAGTTAAACGGGGTTCAATCATAAAAGCCGAAACAACAACCACACAGGCTAATACGGAATGGAATCTGAATTATGACAGTTCAACGGATACATACATCTTTACAAATAAAAATGTAATTACAGAACAACAGGTAAAATCCGGCGGATTTGAAATGATGTGGGTGTTAAATTCAAGAGAGTGCGAAAACGGATACACTACATCAAACAATCCAACATTTTCCATAAAGAGTAACGGAGAAACCGAGTCGATAATACTTCCCGAATTGAAATTCAACTACACTTCCGAAAGGGATATATATCACATATCTCTGAAAAGAGATTTAATTACATCTTCCGAGTTTGAGAGTGTTGCACAGGGAAGTAACGAAAAAATATGGTATAAATATACAACTGATTTTAATCGTGAAGTGAAAGCAAGAGGTATATATAAATCCGATTATTTCGTTAAGGTGAATATAGACGGTATAGAAGATTCTGATTATGAAAGTATTGAAGTCTATTTGTCGAACGGAACAAGAACCAATCTTACAAAAATTGTAGACCCCGAAACAAAAGAAGAAGTCTATGGTTTTTATAGCTTTACGGATAAAAATAATGTATTGAAAGACACATTTTATCTTGGTTTGCCTAAAAGTGTTGACGGAAAGAATATTCTTGTCCAAACTTCATTTATTATATTGTATAATGATGAAACGGAATATGTTATACAGCATAGAGATTTAAGTGAAGAAATTAAAGAAGGAATTCTTATTGATGACAGTACGGGCAAAGTCGAAGAATACGGATTTACATATTCAAATAATAATTATTGGCAAACCAAAAAAAGCATATATGACAGCAGTTCAATAAGCCTGTATTCCAACAGGTTGCTTTCCAATGAACTTTATAACTCCAAGACCATTTCATACACATTTACCGCAAGCACATCGAGAAATTACAGTACATCAGGCGGTGCGGCAAGGGCAATGACAATGGCAAGAGTAATGACTTTCAGTTTAGACGCCGTTGATAAGTCGGATTTTGGAGCAAATACACCATTTCAGTTTATACAGGGCGATGACCGTGTTGTTGTCGAGCTTGCAAACGGTGCGATAAGACGGCTTGAAAACGATGAATATGACTTTGTCTATATTACAATCCCAAAAGAAAGTGTATCGCATGATTATAAAGTGTATGTTTCGGACGACTGTACAAAGCCGTTTGGTGAATATACTGTATATCAAGAGGGTAAAACAAGCACAACACAATCAATAACCGTACAACTTTCGGGTGATGTAAATGCCTTTTATCTTGCAATAGAAGATGTTGTGGGAAATTATTCAAGTTCTATTTCTGTTGGTATCAATTTTCATCTTGATTGGGACAAAGAACAAACAAAGCCTGAGTCTGAGCGTATAAACCCTGAGGGGAAAATATCAAATTTCAGCTATTTCCGAATGGTTTATGAAAATTCCGATGGACAGCCTGTCAACTATGCCTCGACAGACGGAACAAATTATACGGGTACATACGGTTTGCAAATAAAAGCTGACGATGAGGAATATTATGGTGAATATCTTTACAGAAAAAACTGTGATGTTCCGTTAAGAACAACCGTAACAAACCTTTCTTCATCAACATCATCGGTACAAAAAACCGATATTATTGTGTCCGAAAACAAGTATGGCGGAGGGTATGTATTCAATACAACAACAAGCGGTACAATCAAGGCTGATGAAAGCGGAGAATTAAAGAAATTTTCGATATATGCCGTTTTGCAAAATGACGATATGAGGGTTGATGAAAACCTTAAAGATATTGTTTGTTCAGATTCTCAAATATTGTCGGGTATGACATTAAGCGGAAGTGCAAAAACCGTTGAGGGCAAAACCATAACCAATTTTTCGGATTATGTCAGATATGAGGTACGAAAAACCGCAGACGGACAAACGGTTGTTGTCGCAAACTTTGATTTTACGAATACGCCGCTTGAAATAAGCGAGTTGACAAGTGTGTCCATGACTTTCCCTGTCAAGATAAGTCAAAATGATTATGACCAAAATACAAGCCATACATATAATGTTAACTCTTATACGGTCGTTCACGACAAGGGTATAAGCAAAGTCAGTGGTAAGGCGATTATGTCTGATATTAAGGATATTGATTCTGACGGTGATTTTTCGGAACAAATAGCATATTCAAGCGGTATAAACAATCTGGAAGATATTGTAAGGGAATGGTCGACATCGTCTGATAAATTCGTGGATACATACCTCACAAATGATTATGTTCATTCCGAAGAAAGCATGAGAACAGATGTGGAAGCCATTTCATGGGACGGTGCAAGTGACAGAGATAAATATAAATATTCCTATAAGTTAAGTGTTAATCTTGATTCAGTCACAGATGCGGTTATTTATGACAATATTGAGATTGACAATAACTCCGAATGGCATGGAACATTTTTAAATGTCGATACGAGTGCTTTGCAGTCGATTGGAATTACTCCAACGGTTTATTATTCGTCCCATGAATATACTATATCGTCCGCAGATGTTGCTATAAACGATTATAAGAACACAGATGTATGGACAAAAATGACCCAAACAGGTACGATTTGGACTGTACCTGACGGAGCAAATGTTCAGTCGATAGCAATTCATCTTGCTTTCACAGAAACGGTTACCCGAAATATTTATGCAATCGTAAATATGCGTACACCGCAATTTGAGAGTGATAGTATTGGTCAAAAGACTTATAACAGCTTTTCGGCAGTTTGTACGCAATCTGTTGGTGATACAATTACTACATCAATATATCCTTCGGGAAGAAC
>JBJEQG010000098.1:0-3129 GCA_051881635.1 Acutalibacteraceae bacterium | reverse complement strand
CTGAGGTAGGTATATGTTGCATAAAGCACAAATGCAATGCCCAAAATAGCCATAACAATGCCTGTATAAATAACAGGGGCTTTGCTTTTGCCTCCTCGCAGTTTGTTTCTGTTTTCCATTAAATTTATCGCCTCTCAATTTTTTGTTTGCCTATTCTTGACACAAAATGCTAAAAATTATATAATTCTTCTAAAAAGTAAAAGGAGATTTTTATATGGACTTTAATAATATGAATGAGTTGGAATACAAATATCTTTTTGAGACCGATGTTATAAGAAATGCACTTCTTATATACATAAAAATTTTCCCTACTTTATTTTTAAATGAAAGTTCAAAGAAGGAAGATTCAAAAGGTTCATATGGTATTAACAATGCTGATATACGTTATATAAAAAAAACATATGGAAGATTTCAAAATCCTTGGTTTTAAACTGTTGGACAAAGAGCAGAATTTTTCTTATGATACCTACATCAATACAATTCATGCGTTAATCATTATTAACTTGGAAATTCAATCTATCTTACAAAAAAAGATATACCGCAGAAATAGAGAAGTTGGAAAACTTCTTTATGTATATGAGAAAGTTAATAAGCTATTAAATGCTGAAAGTGCATTAAGGTTATTTCTTAGAACTCATCAAACAATTATTATCATTTTGGGTATGATACTGATTGTGGCAAGTATTTTTACCCTTTTACTCTTTTTTAATCAACAAATTATAGCATTTTATTTTGTATGTGTTTTATTTGTGTTATTAGCTATCTTTATACCTAAATTTGATTATATTTATGAACAGCTTGATAAGGATAAAAAAAGAAGAATGCTTTCAAATTTTATATATCCCAAATCGAAGCAATTGCAAAAAATTTATGATGCTATTGAAAAAATTTTACCAGAAATAAGTAATAGTAAATAAGAACATAAAACAAGCATTAAAAATGGATATTATGAAAGCCATTGTTTGATACCTTTTTTCCCTTGTTTTTATGTACATGAACATAAAAACCATTATTGATGCCACGAAGATCAATATTACACCCACCAACAATATTTTAAACAAATCCATTGTTTCTCACTCCTTTGATTTATTGATAATTTTCTTTATCATTTCTTCCTGAGTTCTGTCATAGCGAATTATAATTTCGCTCTCGGAACACGGTTTTGCTTGGAAAAACAAACCAGAATTTTTAAGGGCATGAATATAATCAATAGAGCATTTGATAAAACACTCATTGATGACAATCGGAGCAAAGCGTATGTTTGCGTCCCTTGCATGACGGCTTGCGGTCGAGAATTGAGCTGCCTTTATGAGTAAATCGACTGTATTTTCAAAGGCAAATTCATCAATCTGCATAAATGTATTCCTGATTGTTACGGTTCTAAGCTCGCCACAGAAAGAAAAAGCATAAGGTGCGATATGGAGCAGGGAATTGGGGAGATGTACGCTGTACAACTTCCAACAGCCCTCAAATGCGGCAACATCAATCTCCATAACGCCGTTCATTTCGACTGAGGCAAGTTTAACGCAATCATGGAAACACGACTGTCCGATATACCAAATATTCTCAGGCAATACAATCTTTTCAAGACCTGAACCTTCAAATGTATGATTGGGAAGATAGCCGAGTTTTTCACCGAATTGAACAGAGCTGAGGGCGGAACATTGATAGAACACACCTTCACCGAGATGTTCTATGTTCGTCAAATCAACCGATTGCAAGGATACACAGTGAGCAAACGCAAAATCCCGAATTTTTGTAACCTTATTCAAATTAACCTTTGTCAATTTTGAACAATCGGCAAACGCATTTGCGGCGATTTCCGTTACGCCGTCGGGAATATCCGCAAACACAATATTTTTAACCGAACACTCTACAAGAACCTCGCCGTCAATAACAAAATAGTCCATAATATCACCTCTTTATCTTTGCCGTCTGCGTTTGCTGCAAGCAAGCCTTAATTTCCTTTTCCACTGCACGGTCATAGTAAACATACAATTCTCCTGTTTTTTTCAAACGCTTGATATTGTCAAATTTTACTTCCGATGACATAAGGGCTAATGCCTGCTGAGATGTTATCTTTCGCTTTACTCCTTTTGAAGTTTGAACAGCACCATCAGTAATTAACGCAAGTGTTTCATCCAAATTTGCATTTTTATACTTATCATTTTGGAAAACTCTCAAAGTGCGGGCGTCTTTGTCAATAGTAACTTCATATTGAAGTTCCCGTTCCTTTGCTGGAAGAGCCTGTTGTTTTTGTAGCAAATATGTATAGTCGAACCCATTAAGTTGTTCACAGCCATCAGCAATTTTTATTGTACCGATTTTATTGAAATCTTTTAAAAGTTGTTCAAGGCTTCTGTTGCTGTTGTCCTTAAAATAATAGGTATCACCGCCGTCAGCTACTACGGAAAAAAGACTATAACCTTTTTTCTCCGTTTGCTGTGTTTCTGTATCCTGTATTTTGTTCTGTTCGGCAGTTTCCTCAACCGTTTTTGTTTGTTCCTTGCCCAAAGCCTCATTCGTACTTTCTGCGGCTTTTTGAGCGACCTCATCAACCGCCTTATTGATGTTTGCGTTATCTTCAATCGCAGTCTGCACCTGTTCCGCCGTTACCTGTGCCAAACGCTCAATCTGTTCCTTTGGCAGTTCTGCAATTTCTGTTAAATTTTGGTCGAGTTGTGCAAGCCTTTTGAGTTTATCACTGAGTTTAGACAGCTTTTGCTGCAACTTGCTGATTTTATTGCTGATTTTTTGACGCTCCTCATTGCTTAAATTTGGGTTCTCCAATTTTGCCTTTTGTGCCTTTAACTTCTGATTGAGCTTGTTCAACTTTGTATTTGTACGGAATGTTGAGTCCTCATGGACTGCTTTCATACCAACCAAAAATGCCGATTTTTTATCGTCTGATGTTGTCAACGCCTCAAAAAAGTTCGACAACATCTTTGAGCGTTGGATTTTATGTTGCACTTTCACAACCTTATCCGCAGCCTTGCTTTTTTTCACTTTCGTTTTCTGTACTTTTTTGTTCTTTTTCTGCAAGCTTTCTTCAAAGTTCTTTTTCAAAAGAGCCATTAAAGGGTCAAGTACGGGATAAGCCTTGCTGTCCATAATTTTCTGACAGGTTTC
>JBJEQG010000097.1:0-15112 GCA_051881635.1 Acutalibacteraceae bacterium | reverse complement strand
CATTTTGACGAATAAAAAACCTTTCATAATTTTTCCAGGCTCTGCATAATTATTTCCAAACAAAACCTAAATAAATAGTTATTTTTTACAATTTTACTTCTACATTTTACATCTAATATCCACACCAAAGTTGAGTATAATGTTATCAAAGGTGCTTCCTACATTTTGCAAACGGAGGATTTAGGATATGGACGAAGACACGGCTTGGAGAAACTTTATTTCCAGCGGCAGCGTTGCCGACTATCTTGTTTACTGCACCGCAAAGCGACAGGCAGCAACCCATGCGGAGGAACACAATGAAAATCAACACGGACGGTCTGATTTTGAAGGAACAAACAATCGGGGAACGGGACAAATTGCTCACAATTTTGACGCGTTCTAATGGTATCATTCGCTGTTTTGCCAAAGGTGCAAAGCTGTTGAAGGGACATAAATGCACCGCCACACAAGCCCTTGCTTTTTCACGCCTGACTTTGTTTATTGGGCGTGAAAAATACATATTGGACGAGGCTGAGGCCGTTGAGATTTTTTATCCTTTGCGTTGCGACCTCGAAAAATTGGCATTGGCACAATATTTTTGTGAACTTGCGATGTATATTGTCCACGAGAATGAACCCGCAGACGCTTATTTGCGTCTTATTCTCAACGCTTTGCATTTTTTGGCAAATGACAAGCGTCCCCGTTTGCTGATTAAAGCCGTTTATGAAATGCGAATTATGGAACTTGCGGGATTTATGCCCGATTTAGTATGCTGTGACAACTGTAAAGCCTATGAAGCGGATACCATGTATTTTCTTGTTGGCACTGCCAATCTGCTTTGTTCGGAATGTTATCGTGGGGAAACGCCTGCTGTTGCCCTTTCAAAAGGTGCATTAACCGCCATGCGATACAGTATATATTCCGACTTTGAAAAGCTGTTTGCCTTTACTGCATCTGATACTGCCGTTTCCGCCTTTGCGACAGCGTCCGAACAGTATATTCTCTATTTGACCGAACAAAAATATAATTCTCTGGACTTTTTTAAATCCCTCATAAATACAACAGAGAAGCCGCCTAATGTATAATTTTGATACACTTGGCGGCTATTGCTTATTAAACGAAAAAATCACTTGTAACTTATAAGGTAAGGAATATCTATGGAAAATAAAAATTACACATCTGTGGGACTGCACAGCGTTTTGGCACTTTTGGCGTCAGAGGCAGCTTTGCCCGATACCAAAACCAACGCTGAAAATCTCGCTCCCGCCGCCACACTTGAAGAGGCTCAACTCCTTTTACAGGAAACATACGATGCCCACGCCTTAATCGGGCGTTTTGGCTCGCCCTCTCTCGGCGGTATTCAAAACATGACAAACGCCCTCCGCCGTGCTCAGGCAGGGGCTATTCTCACTCCTTTGGAACTTTTACGCATTGCGTCCGTTCTCCATACAATTCGCACCACTGTGGATTGGAGAAGTAAAAGTGCATCTGTACAAACGGTATTGGACAGTCGTTTTTATATGTTAGCCCCTAATAAATTCTTGGAGGAAAAAATCCGCAATATCATTCTTTCGGAAGATGAAATTGCCGACCACGCCTCTCCCGAATTGGCGACTATTCGCCGCAAAATGTCTGCCGCCGCCGCTCGTATTCGTGAACAGCTTGACAAAATCCTGCGTTCTTCTGAACAGCAAAAATACTTGCAGGATAACCTTGTCACCATTCGTGGAGGACGGTATGTTATCCCCGTCAAAGCCGAATTTCGTTCCCAAATTGCCGGTTTGGTTCATGACACTTCTGCAAGCCATGCCACTGTTTTTATTGAACCGATGAGCGTTGTTGAGGCAAACAATGATATCAAGGTTTTGCAGTCTAAGGAACAGGCTGAAATCGAGCGTATTCTGGCAGAACTTTCCGCACAATGTGGCGGTTATGCCGACAGTATCATTAACAGCTATCGCATTTTAACCGAACTCGATTTAATCTTTGCCAAAGCCAATTTGGCATATAAAATGAAAGCCTCTTTGCCGATTTTGAATAACAACGGCAGAATTAACATCAAAAAAGCCCGCCACCCCTTAATCGACACCGACAAGGTTGTTCCGACTGATATTGAACTCGGCACACACTTTGACACTTTGGTCATTACAGGTCCAAACACAGGCGGCAAAACTGTATCGCTTAAAACCGTTGGCTTGTTTTCACTTATGTCAATGTACGGATTGATGATTCCTGCTGCTGACAACAGCGAGCTTTCATTTTTCAGTCATATTTTAGCCGACATCGGTGACGAACAAAGTATTGAACAATCCCTCTCAACCTTTTCCTCCCATATCGTCAACCTTGTAAAAATCATGGAAACCGCTGACGAAAACAGCCTTGTTCTCCTCGATGAACTTTGTACGGGTACAGACCCTGTTGAAGGTGCGGCTCTTGCCATTTCCATTTTGGAACAACTTCGCCGTCAGGGAGCAAAGGTTATTGCCACAACCCACTA
The DNA here is from genome assembly GCA_051881635.1 of Acutalibacteraceae bacterium. Classification (GTDB taxonomy): domain Bacteria; phylum Bacillota; class Clostridia; order Oscillospirales; family Acutalibacteraceae; genus JBJEQG01. Next base: position 12,636 of record JBJEQG010000097.1, on the reverse strand, counting down.
TGCTGAATTGAAGAGCTATGCGATTGAAACAAACGGTGTTGAAAACGGCTGCTGTGAGTTTGATGTTACCACTTTACGCCCAACTTACCGTCTTTTAATCGGTATTCCGGGACGCTCCAACGCTTTTGCAATTTCAAGGCGTTTAGGGTTAAACAGTGCGGTTGTCGATGCCGCACAGGAATTGGTATCAAATGAAAATATCCGTTTTGAGGCGGTTGTCGGCAAACTTGAAGAAAACCGCACCGTTTTGGAAGAAAAGCTGAAAGAGGCGGAAGCACTCCGACTATCCGCCCTTAATGAACTTTCCAAAGCTCAAACTGAACGCCAAAACGCTGAACGGGACGCCAAAAACATTCTTGCACAGGCTCACAGTCAGGCTGATGAATTGGTTACAAAAACACGCTCACAGGCATTAACCGTTTTGGACGAAGTTGAGGCTTTACGCAAACAAAAAGAAAAAGCCGAAAACGAACAAAAGTCGAAATTAAAATCCGCCATTCGCAACATGGAAAACGCCGCCGACCCGATACAACACCGAGCCAATGACGATTATCAACTTCCACGCAAACTGCGTAAAGGCGATGTCGTTTTAATTTTCGATATTGACAAAAAAGGCACGGTCATTGATGTCGATGAAACCGCCAAAATTGTCACTGTACAGGCAGGTTTGATTAAAACCCGTGTTCCTATGAAAAATATCCGCCTGCTTAAAAACGAAACCATTAAAAAACCTCAGCAATCCGTTGGGCGTACTGTTCGCCGTGACATTCAAAGAACGGCAAGCACAGAGGTTGACTTGCGTGGCGAAACCGCCGAAGAAGCCCTTTTGGATTTGGATAAAGCGATTGACTCCGCCATTCTTATGGGATTTCACCAATTAACCATTATTCACGGCAAGGGTACAGGTGTTTTACGGCGTGAGGTTCAAGCCCACTTGAAAAAACACCCCTCCATTCGTTCCTATCGTTTGGGTGTTTATGGCGAGGGCGAGGCCGGTGTAACGATTGCTGAATTGAAGTAAAACTTTTTGCGGTATATTTTAAGGGGGAGTTCCTTTGAATAAAAATCGTGCTTTAAAAATTACACTTTGGGTTCTTTTGGGAATTGTCGGTATTCTGGTTATCACAGCGATTGTCTGCACAACCTTAGCATTTCAAGATAACTATGCCGACAAATACACAATAAAGAATACCTCGAATACAATCAATATTTCCGATACACTTGTCAAAGCGGCATGGAAAGGCGAAGAAACAACCATTCCAGATGAAGACATCAACCAATGGCTTTTTGCCTTTCTTAATTTGCCTAAATCGACCTCGAATGCTACTTTAAATCATCTTGCCATTCACAATAGCACCGATTTTGCCAATATGTATTTTCAAATTACATATAAAGGCTCTAATTTTGCCATTTGCTCAAAAATCAAATTTTCTGTTGACACCGAAAAAGAAAAAATTTATGTTGAAGTTCAGGATATGAAAATTGGTGAATTAGGTATTCCAAACTTTCTTATTCCCAATATCCTGCAAAAAGTTCTTTCTTCATATAGTTTCCTGACAATCGACGGGAACACCATTTCTTTCAATTCCTATTTTAAGTACAATTCCATTGACATTAAAATTCTGGAATTAAATTCTGTCAACGGCGGTCTGCATATCAAGACCAACGCCTTAAAGCAGGAAGCGATTGAATATATCGAAGAAAAGGTTACGGAAACCATTGAGGGTTGGACCGAACAAGCCAAAGAAAAAATTGATGAAATCAAAGATGACTTTCAAAATTATATGGAGGACTTTCAAGAAGAACACCCCGATGAAGCAAGCAGTCTAAATGAAATCAAAGACAATCTTCAAACCTATGTTGAGGATTTCAAAGAGGAACACGCTGATGAAATCAGCGGTTTGGAAGAAAAATGGAGCGAATTGGAAGATACCCTAAAAGGATATTGGAATGATTTTAAAAACGGCACTTCCCAAGAAAACTCCTAAAATAAAAACCGTTCGTAACTATAAATCGTTACGAGCGGTTTTTTATCAGTGGCAAATAACCCTTGACTTATAAGTGCATTTTGCGGCGGATAAGGGCTTGCAAGCGTGTCATGCGGGATATGATAAAAAGAAGAATGGATACGGCTGTACAGGAAATAAAGACGGGAACTGACCAAATAAGAGTATTCTCCATTTGATTGTAAGAAATCAACAAACATTCAATCCATACACTTAGAATACCCGACATAAGTAAAGAAAGAGATATAACCGTCAATGGGCGTATGTCAAATTTTCTAAAAAGAAAAATAAACAGCAGAATAACAAATGCAATAAACGAGGTTATCGGCAATCCTAATGCCACATACCAATTCTGTTCTGGCAAGGATAAAATGTTTAATACAATCAAAAGAATATTGCATGAAAAATAGTCAATCCATGTACACTTTAAAAGTGTATTATGCCGCAAAACAATTGGCGGTACGGACACCAGCCACGCAAATGCAATAGATATAATAACATAACATGACCATGTCAGCCGCCCATTGATAATAAAATCGCACAGGGGACAAACCAACATCGGTATTGAAAAAATCACTGTCAAAAGCAAAGCCGTCATTCGCCGCATTTTCCGCATAACAACAGATACATTTTCCTGCGGATAAGTTGTCGGAACGGCAACCGCCTCCCTATGATTGGGATTGATTACAGGCGTTTTACATAACGGGCATCGGCTGAGTGACGGGTCTAATTCCACACCACAATGAACGCAATAAGACATCTTGCCACCTCCCTATAAAACATTACTCTCTATCTTAACATGAATTCCCAATTTAATAAGCGTTGTAAAAAAACGGCGTTCCACATCTTTTTCAACCTTGCCGCTGGTCCATGTTATGCATAAAACATCTTTAAAACTTGCGGCGGCGGCACTCGGCATTCCTGCCATAAAACGCCCCAACATAAATTCAAAACGCTCAATATAATCCGCCATGATATTTGGCACTTTAACCGCTCCCAAATTTGAAAAGGTTGAGGATACAAGCGTTTCTCCATATCTTTTAAAAGCCAAAAACATAGCCGGATTTTTTATAAACAACGGCGTTGCCCGCAAAAAAGGATTATATTCATCGCTTAGGTTCTTGCACATTATAGCGTTCAGATATTTCTCTTTGTTATTCATACGCATGAAATGATGAATTTCCTCCATAATTTCTTCAAGAGTAAAATCACCGTATCTTGGTTCAATGCCGGGATTGATATATAATGCAAAATTCCGAAAGGTTGCACTCGGATAAATATTTCTCAGGTTAATCGGCACACTGATTTTAATCGGTCTTAGAACACGCTTTTTGCTTTCGGACTGACAATCCATAAAAGCCTTGACCATAACCGAGGTTACAAACTCCGTCAATGATACGCCGTAAGACCTTGACTTTTTCAGCACTTCCGCCACAGACATAACACCCGTCACAACATCTGTGCGTTCATCGGGCAGTTCCGTTCCCTTGAAATGATACCCTCTCAATTCACTTCGACTTTTTGTTGTGCGAAATTGAGCATAGCGTTTAAAAGCGTCCTCCATTTCCTCCTCTGTCGGTTCAGCAGAACAATCAACAATGCCATACTCACACGGAATATCAATACCGTATTTTAAAAACAAATAACGGGCGGTCAGCGTTTTAAGAAAATTCAATCCCCCTGTTCCGTCCGTCAACACATGAAAGCACTCAACCGCAATACGGTTTCTGTAATACTTAACCCGATATGGCATTTCCCGATTATACCTTCCGCCGATACGACCGCACGGGCTTGAAGTATCCGGCTGCACAAGAACTTTTTGGTCTGTTTCCTCCAAATAATACCAAAAAAATCCTGCTTTCAACCTCAAACGGAAATTAACTATTCTTTCCCGAACATCGTCCAAAGCCTGCTGTAAAACGGCACTGTCCACAGGCTCTTTGAGCGTAACAGACACACGAAAATTACCCGACCACTTCTTTGTACGGACGGCGGGATAAATCTTTGCGGCATTATCAAGCCGATACCACCTTTTATTTTCTTTGACCATACGCCGCTCCCCTCTTTTCATCAATTCCGCATGATATAAATGGGCTGACAAAATCCGCAATGTTTTTAATAGCGGCTGTTGACTGCTTGATATTCCAAATATGAAAAATATGCCACATATTTCGGTAAATTTGCAATTCCGAATGAACACCGCTTTTTCTTAAATGATTATGCAGATTTTTTGCATCATCAAATAATACTTCATGTGTTCCCACTTGAATGAGTGTCGGCGGAAAATCCACATCATATTTCGCAAAAGCAGGAGAAATATAAGGGTTAAGCGGCGAATTTTCCCCGATATATGCCTGTGCCAACATATTCAAACAGTTTGCCGATAACATGGGGTCATCTTTTTCATGAATACGGTAAGAAAGACTTGTTTGGGTTAAATCCGTCCACGGTGACAGTGTTACCAAACAGCACGGTTTACCGAATGTTTTGCGTATTTTTAAGGTTAATGCCAAAACCAATCCGCCACCTGCCGAGTCCCCGACAAAAATAATCTTATTCGCCGCAAACCCCTTACTCAACATATATTGATATGCCGTTATACAGTCCTCCAAAGCGGCAGGATAGGGATATTCAGGTGCTAAACGGTATTCAAACGAAAACGCTGCCACTCCCAAACACTCTGCAATCGGTGCAATCAATGCCCGTGATGACAATAGGTCCCCCATACCGTAACCGCCGCCATGTATATACAGAACCGCATAATCCGAGCGGTGTTTTTCGGGAACAATCCACTCGGCATTGAAATTCAAATGCCTGTCCTCAACAAAAGATACACTTTGCGAAAGGGGTTTATGTTTGAGTATTTCCCGTTGACCACAACGCTGTTTTTCAAGCGGAATCAGCCTTATAATCGGCTGTGCCGTTTTTAAAATATGCTCTAAAATCAACTGCTTCAAACCTTAAACTCCTTTACCTGATTTATAAATCCAATGGTGTTACAAAAAGCGTTTTCTGATTAACATAAATAACCATACCAGGTTTTGCTCCCTGTGGTTTGCTGACATAGCGAACTTTCGTATAATCAACCGGTACTTTGCCTGCCTCTTTAGCTTTGCTGTGAGCCGCCGCCAACTGTGCGGCATAAAGTATAGATTCCTCATCTGCCTCTTGATTTCCCGTCAAAAGAATGGTATGCGAACCGGGAATATCCTTTGTATGAAACCACAAATCATTTTTATCCGCCTGTTTCAGCGTAAGTTGGTCATTTTGCCGATTATTACGCCCAACCAAAACAGTCATACCTGTGGGCGTGGTAAACGACAGCGGCGGCATAAGATTTTGTTTCCGCTGTTTATCTTTTGCTTTGCTGCGAACCACGCTCTGTTGTTCCAATTCGGTGCGGATTTCCTGTAATTCTCTTTCGCTTGTTGCTCTTGACAAACTATCCAGCACTGAGGAAAGATATTCTGTTTCTTCCTGTGCCTTTTTAATTTGCACTTGCAAAACCTGTTCGGCAGTTTTGGCTTTGCGGTAGTCGGTATAATATTTCTGTGCATTTCGTGCAGCAGTCCATGCGGGGTTGAGTACAATCGTTATATCCGCAAGCTGTTCATCATAGAAATTCTGAACCGTACAAGAGATTGCACCTTTCTCAATCGCATGAAGATTGGCTTGTATTAAATCGCCGCAAATACGAAACCGCTCACGGTCAGCACACTGTTTCAATTCTTCCTCTTGTGCCAAAACCTTTCTTTGCAAACGCTCAATCGCACCGTTCACAACCCGTCGCAAATCTGCCGAGCGTGATTTCATGCGTTCCATGCTGTCCCTTTGGGAAAAGAAAGAATCCAAAAGCGTACAAAAATCCGCACACAAAACGGTTTTTGCTCCATTTCCATACTGTGTAATATCCATAAATGAAAAATCAAACGGCTTGCCCTCCGCATTTAAAAGGATATACGGTTTTCCGGAGCAACGCTGTGCTGTTTCCGTCATGTTCTGCATAAAGAAAGTCAGCCGCTTTTTATTTTCCGCTGTCAGTTCATGCGAAAATAAATCCTGTCCATTCCCTGTCAGAAAATCAACTTCTCTTGCAATGACGGGAGAAATGCCCTGTACCGTCCCTAAAACCGCTTTGGACAAAACTTGATTTTTAGGTGCTTGTATCATCTTCTCAACCAAACACTCCGCCGTCATATTCAACATACAACATTTATCCTGTTGCGGCGGCAACTCATATTTTAATCCGGGTAAAATCAAACGCCGTGAGGACATCGACGCATCAACCCTTTTCAGTGCATCTATAATTATGCCCTCTCCGTCCGTAAAAATAACATTACTGTACTGAGCCATAATTTCGATAATCAAAGTCATCATGACTCTGTCACCTAATTCATTTGTTCCCTCAAAGTCCAACATTAAAATGCGTTCCAATGAAGGCTGACGCATTTGCCGCAAACGGGCTCCCGACAGCCGTTTTCTCAAAAGCATACAGAGCATGGGCGGTGTTTGAGGATTTTCGGGGTTATCCTTTGTAATATGAATACGGGGACTGTCTGCCCGTACCGAAAGCAAAAGGCGGAAATTTCCCTCCTTTGCCCTCATAAGTAAAATAATCTCATCTTTGGCAGGCTGATAGATTTTATCAACTTTACTGTTCAACAATTTTTCTTCAAGTTCAGTCTTGATATGCCGTAAAAACACTCCGTCCAACGCCATTGCTTTTCACCTCTTTATATATAAAGCATTTTGTCCGAAAATACTTCGGATTTTCGGAAATCCACACTCATAAAAGTACGGCTCAGCCGCCGCAAAAGATTGTCTATAACCAAATCCTCTGTACGATAATGACTTCCGTCCACAATACAAAGATTATGGGCATTTGCAAAGAGAATTTCATGGTGCTTGATTTCACCCGTTACAAAAGCGTCCACACCTAAGGCAACGGCATCATAGACAAAGTCACCACCCGCACCGCCGCAAACTGCCACAGTGGCAATCGGGTCTTTGCGGTCCGTATAACGCAGACCGTTACAATGCAGAACTTTTTTGACATGACGGGCAAATTCCGCCGCTGTCATTGTACGGTCAAGCCGTCCCGTAACCGCCGCATACTTTCCGTGATATTTCATATTGGAAAGTCCAACCGCCTCCGCCAAACAGGTATTCACACCGCTTGGAGCAATATCCAAATTGGTATGAGCACAAATTGCCGCAATTTGGTTTCGAGCCAAAAGATATGGTACGCTGTCGGACGGCAGATTTTTCATCGGATTAAAAATAACAGGGTGATGACTTATAATCAACTGTGCCTTCAACTTTACCGCCTCCTGTACCACTTCGGCGGTAATATCCAACGCAATAACGGCTCTTGTCACCTCAGCCTCTTTGTCCCCAACCAAAAGTCCAACATTGTCAAATTCCAATGCCGTATTAAACGGGGCAGTAAAATCAATAAAATTATAAATATTGGATACTGTTGTCATAACCTATCCCTCCGCTTGTAGTCCGATGATAACCTCATCAAGCACTTTTGCTTCCCTGCTGTTCTCCGACAATCCGAGCCGCCGTTTGGAAAGCTGTTGTGCAATTTTCCTTTTATATAAGCGTGACGGTTCGGAATAATCCTCCAAAAGCCGTCCGCCATATTGAAATAATGGTGTGCAGTCCCTTTTTTGACCGTCATACGCACACACCATGACGACATAAACCTTTTTGCCGCTGACACACGCCTTTTCTTCCTCAATTCTAAAACCGTTCTCACATAGAAAAACACGCAGAAGCTCTGCGTGTGTCATCGGTTGTAAAATCAACCTCCGATTGCTATCACAAAGCCACTGCGTTTTCTGAATGATTGCGGCAATCAGTTCTCCGCCCATACCTGCCATAACAATATCCATTGCCATTTCAGGCGGTACATTACAAAGACCGTCAGAAAGATAGGTTTTAACAATCGCACCCACACCATATTTTTCGATATTCTCAGCGGCATTTTTCAGTGGTCCTGTGCGTATATCACACGCCGCTCCGCTTTGTATCCAACCCTTTTTGGCAAGCCAAACTGGCAAATAGGCATGGTCTGTGCCGACATCTGTCAAAGCTGTATCTTTTCTTACGAAAGAGGCACACAACGCCAAGCGTTCATCAAGGCTAAACATTTGATTGTGTCCCAAACTATCACTTCCGCTTTATTTTATAGCAGGGCTTTGCCCCGCACCCTACAAGGAACTTTGCCCCTAACCCCACCAAAGGGACTTTTGCCTGCGGCAGCTTGCCGCTCCCTTTGGAATTTCGTCATTATGGGATAAAATTAGTCGGCTATATTAGCGGCAATATGAGCGTTCAGTTTTCCAAGCAATTCATCAACATCAACGCCATGAACCATGCAGGCTTCCTCAATCGTTTCACCTCTGGACGCCGGACAGCCCAAGCAGTGCATACCGATTTCAAAGAAAAGAGGTGCGGTTGTGCTGTCAATATCCAAAATCTCGCCTATAATTGTATCTTTTGTAATCTCTATCATTTTCAAAAAGTCCTTTCATATTTAAAATTTAAAATAGTTCTTATCCTTATTATAATATCCCTTTAACATTTTTTCAATACAAATTTTTCTGAAACAAAATACTTTCAAAAAAAGACGGACAGTCGCTGTGGCAAAAACAGCACTGTCCGAATCTTTTTGACGAAATTATAAAACTAAAAATATCGCACAAGGATAACCTTGTTAATTAACATTATTCACCAAAATATCTCTTCAAAAGACCTGCAAAACCTGCACCATGACGAGCCTCGTCCTTAGCCATTTCATGTACTGTGTCATGAATAGCGTCCAAATTCTGAGCCTTTGCTTTCTTTGCAAGCTCAAACTTACCGGCACAAGCACCTGTTTCAGCGTCAACTCTCATCTGCAAGTTCTTCTTTGTACTGTCTGTAACAACCTCGCCCAAAAGCTCGGCAAATTTTGCGGCGTGTTCAGCTTCTTCAAAAGCATACTTTGTAAAAGCGGCTGAAATTTCAGGATAACCCTCTCTGTCAGCAACTCTTGCCATAGCAAGATACATACCAACTTCACTGCACTCACCTGTAAAATTTTCCTGCAAGCCGGCATAAATTTCCGGGTCAACACCCTTTGCAACGCCTACTTCATGAACGGTTGCAAAAGAACCTGTATCTTTCATTTCATTAAACTTTGATGCCGGAGCCTTACATACCGGACATTGCTCGGGAGCAGCTTCGCCCTCATAAACATAACCGCAAACAGAACATACAAACTTTTTCATTTAGAATTTCCTCCGTTTAATTTAATAATATATTCAATCATCGAATGATGATGATTGTACCTTTTTATTGTCGGCACAGCAGTTCCTGCACAAGCCATAAAGCGTCAGTGCATAGTCATCAACCTTTATGCCGTATTCCATATTCAAAACATTATATAGTTTTTGGGACATAGTCGGTATATTGATACTTAAATCAGTAACGCCGCCACACGCTCTACAAATCAAATGCGGGTGCGGAGCAACATGAGCATCAAAACGCTCCTGTCCGTTGACAACACCGACAGTCTTAACAAGCCCCATATCCTTAAATACGGAAATATTGCGGTAAACAGTGCCTACACTCAGCTCAGGATATTCTGTTTTCAGTTGATTATAAACCCACTCGGCAGACGGGTGTGTTGGTGTTGAAACGATTGTCTGATAAATAGCCTCTCTTTTTTTACTGAAAATTCTTTTGGACATCTTTTCCACCCATTCAACTGTATTTATAAAATAATAATTATTCCTAAACTTTAATTTATTTATACCACGCTTTTATTTTTTTGTCAAGCGGTTTTATGGATTTTACATAAATTTAATATTTTCTATGATACAGAAATATATGGAGCCGAAACATACCCCTGTACACCGTCATAAGAAATCAAGTACCACCCGTTATCTTCTCCCAAAATTGTAACGACTGCACCTTTTGGAGCTTTTCCGACAATGGCGGCATTTGTATTTGGTTCGGAACGGATATTCAGGTTTGTGCTTTGAGTTACAACTGTGCCTTTACGGGCGGCGGTTGGTTCTTGTGCGGATACATTTAAGAAATCTGCCGTTGAGATTGCCAGGTTTTCGGCAATACGGTTGATATTATCCCTAATCCACTGTGCATCTTCCGGATTGTCATGATATGCCAACTCAATTAAAATTGCGGGAGCTGTCGTTCTTACAACTTCCGCCAACCTTGTTGTTGGCAAAGTTCGCACCAAAGAAGGGTCCGGATAAATCTCCTTTAAATTATTAGCAAAAATCGTAGCGGCTCTTTGACTTTGAGTGCTGTTTGGATAATAGTAAACATCTGTTCCACGCATCTGTCCCGCATTGGCAGGCGGAGCTGCGTTTGAATGCAGTGCCAGGTGCAAATCATAATTTCCCGCATTGGATTGTACAATCGCCGCCAATACATTTTGATTTGGGTCATTACGGCTGTATTCTATACCGCTTGCCAACAAATATGGAATCATATCGTCAACAATCAAATTCATATAGTATTCTTCATTACCACCGCCTACATAGGGATTGTATTCCTGAACGGACGGACTTAAAAAAACAATGGGCAAAACAATTCCTCCTCAAAATCAATCATACAAACTATCTTACGCATAAGCCGCCTGAATTTTGACTGTATTTTCAAAATAATCTTTTGTACTTATATTATTGGGACGAATAAACCTATGAATGGCATATAAATCTTCTGCCGAATGGAAAACATTGACCTTGTTTTCGCAGTCCATAGCTGCCTTAAATCCCATTTTCTTGACAATTTCTATGCTCTTTTCATTCATCGCTCCAAATGGAAAAACAACCGTACTCGGAACAACTCCTGTTTCTTCCTCAAATCGTTTGTTCAGCTTTTGTAAATCTTTCGTCAAGCGTTTTTCATAATCTTCATCACTTTCGCCCTTCATTTGTGCCGCACCTTGCGTACCGTTTTTAATCTCATGGAGATTGTAGGTATGGTTTTGAAATTCAACCAAACCTGATGTCATCATTTCCCGAATATCGTCCCAATCAATTTGGGCATAAGCAGGATTTTCGTCCTGGGTTTTCTGATATTCATCAACCGTTATTCCAATCGGGGATATAATGGCTTTCATACTATATTTTTTCAGCAAGGGATAAGCATAAACATAGTTATTGTAATAACCGTCATCAAAAGTCAACATGACAGGTTTTGGCGGTAATGGCGTTCCTTTTTCAAAATATGCCGTCAAGTCACTGACGGTTATCGTATTATAACCGTTTTCTTTCAGGTATTTCAAATCGTTTTCAAAATCAGACGGGGCAATCGTATATTCATTTTGTGCCGAAACATCTTTCCTCAATCCATGATACATCAAAACAACAACTGTCACACCGTTTGTTTCCGCTGTCGGTACAGACACCGACAATATAGGAATTAAAGCCGTAATCAAACAAATCATACCGATACCCACTGAAACAAAAAGCCTGTTGACCTTAAAAGTTAAAAACATTCCCCTCACCCCACTATCAATAATATCGGTATCAAGAATGAATTATGACAAAAAGCACAGCTCTTAGTTAAATTCAAAAATTTTCATAAAATTATATCATATCATTTAAAACTATAAGTTAAATCCAAATACAATTTAAAAAATATAGCGTTTTACAAAAATGTTTAACAAAAAGCGTGATAAAAAGGTTCTTGAAATTATTGACAAAATAGCACTAAAATTGTATAATATATCCATAAAATGCGACCCGGAAGAAGTGTCGTATTTTAAATTTATATTTAAGGGGTGTAAAATGATGAAGGTTAAGAAAATTCTGTCGTTCGTGCTTGTTACGGTGATGCTGCTGTCGATGTTTGCTGTGCCCTCTGCCGCAGTCGAGGGGGAAACAGACACCGTGGTCGTTCATTACTATAATGAAAACGGCTGGGAAAATCCCTACATTTACTATTACAGCGATGACAGTCTGCCCATCACATGGCCGGGAGAGGCAATGACGTCAGAGGGAAACGGTTGGTACAGTTTCACTATCACCAGTTCATCACAAGCACGGGTTATTTTCAGTAACAACGGTGCAAATCAGTATCCCGCACAGAGTGAACAGGGTTTGTTAATCTCGGGTGAACAATGGTTCAGATCAGGAACACTGTTTGATCAGAATCCTGATCTGACACGGATTACTGTTCACTACTACAACTCAAACCAATGGAGCAATCCGTATATTTATTATTATACCGATACGGAGTTGCCCATCACATGGCCGGGCGTTGCCATGATCTCAGACGGTAATGGTTGGTATTCATATGATATTTACGGCTTTGAAGACGTGAAGGTCATATTCAGCAACAACGGCGCAAATCAATCGCCCGCTCAGGGTCAAGCTGGTTACACTGTAACCTCGGACGGCTGGTTTATCAACGACACTTGGTATGATGCCGAACCGGACGGCATTACGGTGCATTATTACAACTATGACGATTGGGCCAATGTCAACATCTACTACTATAATGGCGTCATTGAGGGCACCGAATGGGTTGGCGTGCCGATGTACGCCGATGGCGACGGTTGGTATACCTACAAAATTTACGGTTATGATGAAGCTAGAGTTTTGTT
>JBJEQG010000096.1:11913-15348 GCA_051881635.1 Acutalibacteraceae bacterium | reverse complement strand
ATAACCGATATAATGATAATATTGACTGTCATGGCGTTTTTGTTGGATTTAAAGAGCATTGAAACACCAAAGAAAAGCAGGGTGTACATAAACATGGCAATCACTTCAAGAGCATAGCGAAGAACAAGTGAACCAACATTTGCGTCCCCGCAAATTGAGCCGTACATGGCAACTGAGAAGAATGAACCGCTGGCAATCATTACACCGGAGAAAAGTACATAAATCAAAGTAATAACAAGGGCGGTTGCAAGTTTTCCAAGATAGATATTCTTTCTTGAAATACCGCTGGCAAGAAGATTTTTCAGCGTATGGTTTTCAATATCGATTGTGGCAATTGTGGCTGTAATCAGAGTTAGGAAAATAGGTGTGAGCCAATTTAGGGTATTGACCATGGAAACAGGTCTTTCATTATAAGTCAAGAGTGAAAATGCTATGCAAGCACCTGAAATAAGTATGTAGATAATAAAATTCAGATAGCTTTGAAAACTGTGTTGTTGTTTGTACAATTCCGCTTTTAAAATATTACGCATTGAAATCGCCTCCCATAATTTTGATTGCATATTCTTCAAGATCCATGCCTTTTTCTTCAACTTCTTTTTCCGAAATTTCATTCGTAAATTTGCCTTCAACGATAAATCCGTACTTTGTGGAAATCTTCTGCATTTCTCCCAAGATATGAGAGGAAATCAAAATGGTTGTGCCTTTCTTTTTGTTCAAATCCAAAAGGATATGACGAATTTCCGCAATCGCTACGGGGTCAAGTCCGTTAATCGGTTCGTCCAAAATAAGAATTTCGGGCTTGTTAATCAACGCATTGGCAATACCGAGTTTTTGACGCATACCAAGCGAATAACCTTTAACCTTTTGGTCTTTGCGGTCCAAAAGTCCAACAGAGGAAAGACAATCATAAACTCTGCTTTTTCCGTCTTTAATTCCATGAATATGGGTACTGAACATCAGATTTTGAAAGGCGGTCAGGTCATCATAAAAAGTCGGTGTTTCAATGATAGAACCTATTTTTTTTCTTTCTTTTTCAAGGTTTGTGCTGCTGTTGACCTTGATTTCACCTGAGGTTGGAACAATCAGTCCCAAAATCATTTTCATCAATGTTGTTTTGCCTGCACCGTTTCTGCCAATCAAACCGTAAATATCGCCTTTTTGGATTGAGATCGAAATGGAATCATTGGCAACATGACTGCCATATCTTTTGGTTAATTTTGAGGTGGAAATAACTGTTTCTGCCATAAATATCACTCCTGTTTTTTTAAAGTTTTCTGTCGCACAAGTTTTTGAACTTGTGTTTCATATTTCGTTTTACACTTTTATATACGATTGAGCTTTCGGGTTTCCACGCATTTTAAAAAATATTTTTCGATAATAAATCTTTGCTTGCGAGCATTTATGCAAACGGCGAAAACATATCATATACATAAGCCATATAATAATGAAAATATATGAATTTTCATTTATCAACGGGAAAAAATCTTTCCCTTGACAATTTCGTATAAAAATTATACAATGTTAGTAAGCGATTTTGTATGTGTCTTTGTCGGAAATAGATAGGTTTTACTTGAAAATTTCCCAAATAAAGATAAAAATTTACAATCGCTGTGGTGATATGCAGGGAATGTTTTTTGATGCTTTGGTCGAAAAACGGATCTGTTATTCCTATAATTCTTCTATGAGATGTTATTTTATATATGACAATACGGGGCTGTGCCGTTTTTTATAAAAACTGAACATAAAACAGGAATAGGCGTATGCAAAAGCGGAAATATCATTTAATTTCCGATTTCCATTTTTTGCCCTTTTTTCATCTGAACAGTGACACCTCATGGAATGTTTTTCTAAACAAAAAATGACTGAAAAAGTCGAAAAATGAAGGAGGTGTCTGTTTTTTATGGAATTATGGCTGAGTATCGTTTTAATTGTTGTTTTTTTGGTTGTCGGTGTTGTCGCAGGCTTTTTTATCGGCGGAAATCACCGTAAAAAAGTGGCAGAGGGGCATATCGGTTCGGCAGAACAGGAAGCAGCCCGTATCGTGAGTGAAGCGGAAAAAGATGCTGAGGCAAAGAAAAAAGAAATTCTCATTGAGGGGCGTGACGAAGTACACCGTCTGAGGGACGATGCTGAAAAGGAAATCAATGAACGCCGTCGGGAAATTCAGTCGCAGGAACGGCGTATGCAAAAGAAAGAAGAAACCCTCGAAAAGAAAATTGCCAATCTTGAAAGCAAAGAAGAGTCCATGAACAAAAAGCTGAAAGAGGCAGACAAAAAGCTTGAAGAGGCGGAAACAATCAAGCAAAGCCAGCTTGATACACTGCAAACCATTTCAGGTATGACGGTTGAACAGGCAAAAATGTATATAATCAACCAGCTTGATAATGAATTGGTACACGAAAAAGCACTGAGAGTCATGGACTGTGAGCAGAAAACCCGTGAAGAATCCGAAAAGAGAGCGAGAGAAATTATCTCTCTTGCTATTCAGCGTGTTGCTGCCGACCAGGTGACGGAGTCTACTGTTGCAGTTGTGCCGCTGCCGAATGACGAAATGAAAGGGCGTATTATCGGGCGTGAAGGGCGTAATATCCGCACGATTGAAAACCTGACAGGTGTAGATTTAATTATTGATGATACACCCGAAGCAATCACACTTTCATGCTTTGAACCCGTCAAGCGTGAGGTTGCCCGCTTAACGCTTGAAAAACTGATTGCGGACGGGCGTATTCACCCTGCAAAAATCGAGGAAATGTATGATAAGGCAACCCGTGATGTCAATTCTATCATCAAGGCTGAGGGTGAAAGAGCAATTTTGGAAGCAGGAATTACAAATATCCACCCCGAATTGGTGCGTTTGTTGGGACGCCTGCATTTCCGTACAAGTTACGGTCAAAATGTTTTGAGCCACAGTTTGGAAGTTGCTTATTTGGCTGGCATTATGGCATCTGAATTGGGCTTAGAACCGACAATGGCTCGCCGTGCGGGATTGTTGCACGATATAGGCAAGGCACTTGACCATGAGATTGAAGGCTCGCATATTGAAATAGGCGTTGATGTTGCCCGTAAGTATAAGGAAAGCGAAACGGTTATTCATGCTATCCACGCTCATCATGGCGATGTGGAGGCAAAAACAATTATTGCGTGTCTTGTACAGGCAGCAGATGCGATTTCCGCCGCCCGTCCGGGAGCAAGGCGTGAGAATGTCGAAAGCTACATCAAGCGTTTGGAAAAGCTGGAAGAAGTCGCCTCGTCCTTTGAAGGTGTTGAACGCAGTTTTGCTATTCAAGCCGGCAGAGAAATTCGTATTATCGTTAAGCCTGAGGTCATCAAAGATGACCAAATGATTCTTCTTGCAAGAGATATTTGCCGCAAGATTGAGTCTGAGGTTGAATATCCCGGTCAAATCAAAGTCAATATTCTTCGAGAGAGCCGAGC
>JBJEQG010000096.1:0-11813 GCA_051881635.1 Acutalibacteraceae bacterium | reverse complement strand
TGAATTGTTATTGTTTCGGAAAAATTTTTAAGGCGGTCGATACAGGCGGCAGTAATTCTTTCACCGGGTATTATTAACGGAATACCCGGTGGACAGGGGCATACGGTATCTGCCGCAATTTCACCGACAGCCTGTTCAAGTGGTATGGTTTTTTTGGGAGATAGGAGAGCATCTCTTATGGTTATAACCCTTTCGGGTAATTCAAAAGTGAAATTTTGTTCGGAAAAAACAAAAGACTTTGCTGGCAAATCCAAAACCGCTTTGTGAAGTCGTTCCAATTCATCGGTTGTATTAAACGGAGTACAGATGAAAACAACATTTTCCTGGTCAAACATTTCAGGTTCAAGTCCCCGTTCACGGAAATAAGCACCGCCCTCAGTACCGCTCATGCCGATAGAGGCGGTGTTAAGGCTTATTCTTAATGGGTCGCACAAGCCCAAAGGCTGAATAATTCCTTTTGCGGCGGCAGTTGCTTTAATTTTTGCGATTGTGCTTTCCAAAGCAGCATATTTTTCCGCACCGCCGTTTAAAAGCCATTGGACGCATAAATCTATTGAACACATTATAGGATATGAGGGACTTGTAGAGCCGAATAATGCCATAGCAGTTTTTGCGTTTTCGGCATATTTTTCGCCATGAATGTTTAAAGCCGCACCGCCTGTCAGAACGGGGAGTGTTTTGTGCATTGAACACGCCGTCATGGTTGCTCCCAAGTGGAGTGGGTGGAGATTTTCGTGCAAAAATGCAAGGTGCGAGCCGTGTGCGTTGTCAACCAAAAGCGGTATGTTAAATTTTTGGCATACAGCAGAAATGCCGGCAATATCGCTTAATGCACCATAATAATCGGGGCTTGTGATATATACAGCGTCTATGTCATCATGACTGTTCAACATTTCAAGGACTTGTTCCGGTTCAATCCGTCCCGAACAGCCAGATTGGTTTTTCGGCAAAATCCATATCGGTTCAATTCCTAACAATGCCATAGTATTAACGGCACTGCGATGTAGAATACGGTCGCACAGCAATTTTCCGCCATGACACGCCAAACGAATCATGGTTTGAATTGCAAGTGTACAGCCTCCTGCGGAAATTAGTGAGCGGTCGGCATGGTACAGCCGAGCCAATTCTTTTTCGGCGGAAAGAATAACGCCCTCCGCCTCATAAAGTGCGTCCGTTTCGGGTAATTCCGTTAAATCATTTTGCCATAGATTTTTCGGAAAAAAGTCTTTTCCTTTGTGTCCCGGTGTATGAAAAGAAGTGCGGTTTAATTTTTGGTATTCCTGTAATGCCTGCCATAATGGTGCTTTTTGAGAAATTTGTTCGTCAATCACATCTACATCTTTCCTTATAATAAACTTATTCGATAACCATAATTGTATTTGTTTTTGAAAAATCGTACTATCGGTAGACGCACGACCAAAGAATAATTTTGTTGAATTTAATTGCAGTATATCTTGTATTATTCAAAAAAATTAAGTTCATAAAAAATCTTTTTGCCCTATATAAATAGAATAAAACAAGAAGGGGCGGAGAATATGACGGAGCATGGACCAACTCAAAGAGAGTGGGAGCAAAACAATGATTTTGACGATTTGGGGGAATTGGACGACTATGTTGAACGACCTGTTAAACCGAAAAAGATTTTGAAACTGAACAGACCGATTTTACTTTTGGCACAAATGGCGGTTTGTGGAGCGGTATTGATAGGGGCGTTTGCTTTAAAGATGATAGGCGGCAATTTATACGCACAGGTTCATGATTGGTTTTTTGCAAATTATGACAACTCGATTTTTACGGACGGCAAAATCAACTTGGATTTTTTTCAAGGTGAAACGAAAAAGGAAACCGAAAGCAAGTCGGAAAGTCAAACTGAAAGTAAAACCAAAATAAAAGCGGTTTTGCCGCTTAAAGCGTGTACAGTGACCTCGCCTTATGGTGAACGCAATAATGATGACGGGACAAGTACATTTCATAAAGGTGTGGATTTGGCGGCGGCTTTGGACGAACCGATTTATGCAATAACTGACGGAACAGTTATAACAGCGGAAAATAATACCTCATACGGCAACTATGTTGTCATTCAATCGGACAAACGGGAATTTCTCTATGCTCATTGTTCGGAATTGTGCGTGGAAATCGGTGCGAAAGTTCATGCAGGAGATACCATAGCCAAAGCAGGTGATACAGGCGAGGCGGACGGTGTACATCTGCACCTTGAAATCAAAGAAAATGGAGAGTATATCAATCCCTCAATTTTTCTTGACAATATAACCGCATGAGTTTTTCGATTAAAGGGGTACGAATTGTTTTAAGCTATCCGTTGGCGGCGGCTATGACGGCGGCAATTCTTGCGGACAGTTCGCAATCGGTTATTACTTGCTTTGTGGCGGCGGTATTGCATGAGTGCGGGCATTGGTTTGTTATGCGGTATTACGGCATAACTCCAAAAGAAATCCGAATGTCACTGTTTGATATTGCGATTATTGCACCGCAAAAGCAACTTTGCACCGTATGGCAAGGTATAATTATTGACTTGGCTGGGGTAACGGTCAACGCTTTTTGTGCTGTTATATTTTTAGTCGTTTATTTTCTGTATCCGCAAGGTTGGTTTTTGACGGCAGTGTGTTCGCATTTCATGCTTTTTGTATTCAACAGTTTGCCGATTATGTCCTTAGATGGCGGTCATGCATTAACGCTTTTGTTATCTGTGCGTTTTGGTTGGGAAAAGGCGGAACGCATTGTCACAATCATTTCTGTTATTCTCTTAATTCCGCTGTCTGTTTTGGGATTTTTATGGCTTTTGCGTTCTAAATATAATTTTACGCTTTTGCTTTCGGGACTGTATTTAATTGCTGTTTTGCTGAAAAAATGCGGTCGGGTGCGTAAGTTTTATCCTGAAACATGAATAAGAATTTGTAAAAAACAAAAACCGCTCTTTTGGAGCGGTTTTCTTATTTTTGAGTAAAGATTATGAATAATTTTTCATACCTTTGTTTGCCGCACTTGATATTATAATCTCTAAATTCCCTGATTATTTTGTGTGCATGGAAATATCAAAAGCACGGACAGAATGGGTTAAAGCACCAATCGAAATGATGTCTACGCCACTTTCGGCAACAGCTCTCAAAGTTTCGTTTGTAATGCCGCCAGATGCTTCCAAAACGGCTCTGCCGTCCGTAATCGCAACAGCCTCTTTCATCAATTCGGGACTCATATTGTCTAACATGATAATATCAGCTTTGGCAGCCAAAGCCTCCCGCAATTCATCAAGGTTTCTTGTTTCAACCTCGATTTTTGTCATATGTCCGATTTTCTTGCGGAGAGTGGTAATTGCCGCCGTAATACCGCCTGCGGCATCAATATGGTTATCTTTAAGCATGGCAGCGTCGGAAAGGTTATAACGGTGGTTTTTTGCACCGCCTATCATAACGGCATATTTCTGCAAAGGTCTTAATCCGGGAAGCGTTTTTCGGGTATCAGCAATGGACGCTTTTGTTCCCTCAACAATTTTTGAGGCTTGCCAAGCGGCTGTGGCAATACCGCTCATGTGCTGTATAAGATTTAAAGCGGTGCGTTCGCCTTTAAGAAGAACGGCAGTTTTGCCCTTAATTTTCAATATAATATCGCCCTTTTTGACGGTTTCACCGTCATGGATATAAACTTCGGACTGAATATCACTGTCCAAAAGTTCAAATACACGCAAGGCGACTTCAACACCACACACAACGCCCTCAGCTTTTGCCTCAAATACACCTTCACCCATTTGGTCGGTGGGAATGAGGTAGTCTGTGGTAACATCACAATAGTTTATATCTTCAAGCAAAGCGGTTTTAATGATATTGTCAACATAAAATTTATTGAGCGTCATCTTCCTTGACCTCCTCCAAAATTAAGCAGGCAACAGTCGCAAGACTTCTTGCCTCGATAAAATCCTGATTGATTGTATAGCCGCCGTTCATGATTTGGTCACGGATTTCTCTGGCTCTTTCAAGACCTTTTTCCACATTTTCGGGTTTCGGAATAACAAAGTGTGTATCTTGAAGAATGGCACGAATTTCAGTACGCAGACCTGACGGTAGGGTATTTCCCTCTAAGGCTCTCGGTGCAGGAATGTTATTAAAGCTGTCGTTCTTTTCTTCCTTCAAACGCTTTGTAATGTCATTGGCGGCACGGCGTGAAAATACGAGAGCCTCCAACAAAGAGTTACTTGCCAAACGGTTTGCACCATGAACGCCTGTATGTGAACACTCGCCGGCCGCATAAAGTCTGTCTACACTTGTACGGGCATAAAGGTCAACATCAATACCGCCCATGAGGTAATGCTGACACGGAAAAACAGGAATACGGTCTTTTGTAATGTCCACATTTTCTTCCAAACAGCGTTCATAAATCATCGGAAAACGGTTTTTAACAAATTCGGGGTCTTTATGCGTGATGTCCAAATAGAAATGCTCATTGCCTTTTTTGCGACATTCCAGCATAATGGCGTTGGAAACAACATCACGGGGAGCAAGCTCGCCCCGTTCATCATAGTTTTGGGCAAAGCGTTCACCGTCACAGTTCAGAAGGACCGCACCTTCACCACGAACCGCCTCACTGATAAGAAAACGCTCACGGTTTGCCTCAGCGGCAAAAGCGGTGGGGTGGAACTGTATCCAATTCAGGTGTTTGATTTTAGCTCCCAAAAGATAAGCCAAAGTGATACCGTCACCCGTTGCAATCGCTGAATTTGTGGTATATTGATAAACACGCCCAATACCACCCGTTGCCAAAATGCAGTAGTGAGCGGCGATAAGGATATTTTCCTTTTCGGCGGTAATAAGACCTGCAAAAAAGCCTTGTTCCTGTTTTTCAAGTGAATAAAGAATGGTGTTTTCCATTATGGTCACATTGGAATGTGCCTTGACTTGTTCAACCAATGTTTCTGTAATCGCACGACCAGTAGAGTCCTTGTGATGAACGATTCTGTGGTGGGAATGTCCCGCTTCCAAAGTCATTTGAAGTTTTCCGGAGCTGTCAAGGTCAAAGGCAACACCCATTTCTTTCAGACGCATAACATCTTCCGGACCTTCGGAAACCAAAACCTCAACGGCTTGAAGATTGTTTTTATACTTGCCTGCGATTAAGGTATCAGCGATATGCAGTTTAAAGTTGTCGTGGTTTTTGTCCAAAACAGCGGCAACACCACCTTGTGCGAGGGAGCTGTTGGAAAGCAGCAAATCTCTTTTGGAGATAAGCAAAACCTCAATCTCAGGCGGAAATTGTAATGCGGCATATAAACCGGCAGCACCTGTACCTACAATCAGAACATCAAATTGTTTTTTCATAGTATGTAGTCCTCTTTTGCATGATGATATTTTGAAAGTCTTTGCTTTCGCATCAGGGATATACTTATTTCATTATATCATGAACTTTTTTAAAATAAAATACATTTCTAAATTTTTCTTAATTCTCATGTAAATTCCATGTATCGTACAAATTTTTTTCCACAAAGTTTTGTTCATATTATGAAAACACACCCTTAAAAAGAATTGCATACAATGGTAGAAACACGGTTATTTCATGGTGATAGACGGAGGTCGCTTTATTATGTTTGGAATAAACAGTTTCGGCATTGTCGGAGGTGATAAACGGCAGCTTTATTGTGCGAAGTCAATTGCCGATGACGGTTTCAATACAGTTGTAACAGGTTTTGACACAGATAAAGCAATGGGGCTGAAAATATGCGGATTAGAGGAATGTGCCGCCCATAGTGACGCTTTTATTTTGCCTTTGCCCGTAACAGACAAAAACGGCAATATTACAACTCAACTGTTTTCGGATATTATTGCCGCTGATAAAAAAACAGCCGCTCTTTTTGAGGACAAACCGATTTTTTGCGGCATGAGTTCACGACTACATCGGTGTGAGGGATTTGAGCGTTTAAAAATATACGATTACAGTATGCGGGAAGAATTTGCCGTAAATAATGCCGTTCCGACCGCTGAGGGTGCTTTGGAAATCGCCATGCGGTTGTATGACGGTACAATCTGCCATGCCCGTTGTCTTGTGGCTGGTTATGGGCGTATTGGAAAAATTTTATCAAAAATGCTTTTTGGTTTGGGAGCAGATGTTACGGTATCAGCCCGAAAGCTGTCCGACCTTGCTTATATAGAGGCGTTGGGCATGAAGCCAATAGAAACAGAGCATTTGTCGGGGCATTTTGATTTGATATTTAATACAGTTCCAAGCTTGATTTTTGATTCCCATATTTTGGCAAAAGTCGCATCAAAGGCAATCGTGATTGACTTGGCGTCATATCCGGGCGGCGTTGATTTTGATGCCGCAAAGCGTATGAATATTCGTGCTTTTTGGGCATTGTCCCTTCCGGGAAAAGCCGCCCCCATGACCGCAGGAAAAATTATCAAAAATGCCGTATATAACATAGCTCGGGAGGAGAGATTATGAGCAGGATTGTTGTTGGCTTTGTCATGTGCGGTTCGTTCTGCACCTTTTCAAAGGCAATCGGGCAAATGGCAGTATTAAAGCGTTTAGGTTTTGATGTTTTGCCGATTATGTCCTATAATGCTTATACAACCGATACACGCTTTGGCAAAGCATCAGATATTAACAAACAAATAGAGGAGATTTGCGAACGCAATATTATTCATACCATAGAGCAGGCTGAACCGATTGGACCGAAACGCCTGACCGATGTTATGGTTATTGCCCCTTGTACAGGGAATACCGTATCAAAACTCAGTTTGGGGATTACGGACACACCCGCCACTATGGCGGCGAAATCTCATTTACGGACACTTCGTCCCTTAATATTGGCGATAGCAACCAACGATGCCTTAGGAGCGTCAGCCCAAAGTATTGGACGCATGATGAATGTCAAGAACATTTATTTTGTTCCGTTTTCGCAAGACAATCCGGAAAAGAAACCAAAATCCATTGTTGCCCATTTTGAGCTTATTCCCCAAACGATAGCCGCCGCTATGGACGGCAAACAGCTGCAACCTTTAATCAGAGAATTTGGTGAAAGTATCGGTTGAGGACTTTATCCTTAACTCAGATAGAGTGGCGGCTTACCGCCCTTGACAGGAGTATAAGAAATGGCGTAAAATAAAACAAATTGATGTGTGAGGGAATATATGGAATTATATGTAAATGAAGAAAGAAAACAAAGGGCATTGTTAGTAGGCGTTGATACAGGTGATTTTGACGCTGAGGCGTCTATGGCGGAATTGTATGAACTTTGCAAAAGTGCAGGGGCAGAACCTGTTGCCAATGTCATGCAAAAGCGTGAAAAGCCAAATGGTGCAACCTGTATTGGTACGGGAAAGTTAGAGGAAATTAAAGATTTTTGCAGGAATGAGGAAGTTGATGTTTTGATTTTCGATTGTGAGTTGACACCTGTTCAACTCCGCAATCTTGAACATGAAACAGATATACGCACGATTGACCGTACAATGCTGATTTTGGATATTTTCGCCATTAGGGCCCGTTCAAATGAGGGTAAATTACAGGTTGAATTGGCACAGCTTCAATATATGAAATCCCGATTGACAGGTAAAGGTATAGAAATGTCACGATTAGGCGGCGGTATCGGCACAAGAGGTCCGGGTGAAACAAAACTTGAAACAGACCGCCGTCATATTCAAAGACGCATTGAAACACTCAAAGCTGAATTGAATGATATTGCGTCACGCCGTCAGCAACGCCGCAGCCGCCGCAAAAAGGACGGTGTTGTAACAACGGCGATTGTCGGTTATACCAATGCAGGAAAGTCTACTTTGATGAATACCTTAACACAGGCAGGTGTACTTTCCGAAGATAAACTTTTTGCCACACTTGACCCGACTTCAAGGGCATTGAAATTACCAAACGGTATGTCAGTCATGCTGATTGATACCGTTGGTTTGGTTCGTCGCTTGCCACATCATTTGGTAGAGGCATTTAAATCAACTTTGGAAGAGGCGGCAACCGCTGATATTTTGCTGAATGTATGCGATGCGTCCAGTGAAGAATATAAGCTGCATTTGGAAGTAACACAAAATCTTTTGGAACAGTTGGAGTGTACCGCTCCTATAATTACGGTTTTAAACAAGTGCGATTTGGCGGAAAATACGGACGATATTCCAAGAGGAAAGGGTTATGTGCAAATCAGTGCAAAAACAGGCATGGGCATAGAAAAACTTTTGCAGGCCATTCAGGATAATTTGCCGACACCGATAAAGACCTTTGATGTTGTTATCCCGTATGACCAAGCGGCACTTTTGGCAAGACTACGGAATGAGGGAACGCTCCAAAGCGAGGAATATACCGCTGACGGCATACACATTAACATTTTGCTGGAACAGCCTTTGTGGCATTTGTTAGAGAATAAAAACTAAAATAGAAACAGGTGTGATTTTCAGATAAGATAATCATACCTGTTTTTGTTTTAAAGCTCAAAGAGCATATAAAAATTTTTTACATAAAATATATTAAAAGAAAAATATTTGTATAAGCTATAATATGAAAAAATATAACACATTTGAAAGTTACTGATTGACATATTGCTTTTATGAGATTATAATACTATTGTGTAATTTGTATAAGGAAACAGGGTTGTACATAGGCATATTATAGTTACTTTTGTTGTAGTGTGGCTGTATATCCGACTATAATAATGCCAAAACTCTGAATAACTCGAAAAAGTGAAAAGGACAGATGAAAGATGAAAATCTTTAATTCAAGGGAAACGGAATTTCGTAACCCGACAGGTGCGGCAGAATTTGGAAAGAACATTCATTTCCGCATTGTTTTGCCACGAAACCTGCGTTGTTCCGGTGCCATGCTAATGATGAAAAATGACCAATTCGGTGACAGTGCCGCCTATGGTATGTTTTGGGCGGGTATGGTCGGTAATGACCATGAACAGTGGGAATGTGACTTTAATGCCAAAAGTGTGGGCTTGTATTGGTATCATTTCCGTTTGGATACCTGTAACGGTGTGCGATATATCATGAAAGGTTTTGGTGGTGAAGGCTATCTTTCAACTACGGACAATGACCCCCGTTTTCAGTTTATGTGCTATGAAAAAGGCTTTGAAACACCAAGCTGGCTGCCCGGCGGTATTATGTATCAAATTTTTCCCGACCGTTTCTATTTTTCGGGAAAAGAGAAAACGGGTGTTTATGCGGATAAAAAGCTGCATGATAATTGGAGCGATATTCCCGATTGGCGTCCTAATGAGCATGGTTTGATTACAAATTCCGACTTTTTTCAGGGGGACTTATGCGGAATTACCGAAAAGTTGGATTACCTTGAAAGTTTGGGCGTGACCTGTATTTATCTCAATCCGATTTTTGAGGCGTATTCAAACCACCGTTATGATACGGGTGATTATGAGAAAATTGACCCTGTTTTGGGTACGGAAGAAGATTTTATAGAATTATGTGCCGAAGCGAAAAAGCGTGGTATTCATGTCATAAATGACGGCGTTTTCAGTCATACGGGCAGTGACAGTAAATATTTCAACCGTGAACACCGCTATCCCGGCAACGGTGCATACAATGCACAAAATTCTCCCTACTACACATGGTATAAGTTTATCGAGTGGCCAAACATCTATAATTCATGGTGGGGATTTAATACCTTACCCGAAGTTGATGAATTGTCATTTTCATTTAACGAATATATCAACGGCGAAAACGGCATTATCCGCAAATGGATTAAAAACGGCAGTTCGGGCTGGCGTTTAGATGTTGCCGATGAATTGCCTGATGAATTTATTATGCATATTCGTGAGGCAGTCAAGGCAGCAGACCCCGAAGCTCTGCTTTTGGGTGAAGTTTGGGAAGATGCGTCAAATAAGGAAAGTTATGGTTCAAGACGGCGTTTTTTGCGTGGCAAGGAATTGGACAGTGTAATGAACTACCCGTTCCGTGACGCTATTCTGGGATTTTTGGATTGTGGTGACGGACGGGATATGTTGGAAATTATATTGTGTATTCTTGAAAACTATCCCCGTCCCGTTATCCGTTCTCTGATGAACCTTTTGGGAACACATGACACCGAGCGTATTATTACGCTTTTGGCAGGTGAACGCCAAAACGGGCGTGGACGGGAATGGCAGGCAAATACAAAGATGAACGAGGGACAAAGGGCATACGGTTTGCAGAGAATGAGAATTGCAAGCGGTATTCTATATACACTTCCCGGCGTACCGTGTATTTATTATGGTGATGAAGTTGGCGTTGAGGGTTACAAAGACCCGTTTAATCGTGCAACCTATCCATGGGGCAGAGAAGATAAAGGTTTGTTGGAATGGTATCGTGCTTTGGGCAAAATGCGAAAGAGCTGTTCATGTCTTACAGACGGTGATTTGTACGATTACGGTTCATACGGACGGACAATGGCTTATATTCGCCAAGACAGTACAGATGCCCTACTCAGCGTGTTTAATGCGTCCGACCACACCATAACATTCCGTGTTCCCGAAGAATTTATCGGCGGTGAACCAATGTTGGGTACGATTTTAAACAGTGATACACTGACCATTCCGAGAGATAGCTGTGCTTTCGTAAAGCGTAAGATTATTAAGGAAATTCAAGACCATGTGGAAGTTATTTATGCCTCAGCGGATTGAGTAAAGTGCCGTATAAGGGGGATTTTTATGTTGAAATCAAAAAAGAAGTTGATTTTTTATATAATTGGTTCGATTGTTTCCGCAATTTGCATTATCGTTTCAATTTTCGGAATGATTAAAACATCAAATGATATGAGCCATGCTTCTCGTCTTGTAAAAACTCTTGACTATTACTGTATAGCCACTGTTGATTCTTCATTTGTAATAAAAACACCTGATACACGAGGTCATAAAGGTGATTTTTACAGCTTTATTCGTGTATCATATACGGTTGACGGTGTTGAGTACAGTAATATTGACGCAGGTGTTGCAAAATGGCATTTATCAGAGGGTGACGAACAGTTGATATATTACAATCCGTCAAATCCTGCGGATTGTGTCGCATCTGTTTCGGGTTACGAAATATATAGTCAATTTTACGCCTATATATTTGCAGCCGGCATTGTTATCATATCTATTATGATATTGCCGCCAATCGCTCTTAAAATCAAGTCCCGACAACGAGCAAAATATGAACAAAAATTCCCACCCCCGCCGCAAAACAACGATAATTTTTATTATAAAGGTTATGATGACAACGACCATATGAAAATGTAAGACTGTTAAGAAAATTGAAAACCATACAAAATAAAAGGCTGTTCCGTTTTATATTGTAAACGGAACAGCCTTTGTTTTTGGAAAGAATTGACTTCTATCATAAAATATGATAGATTAAAGAAAAGTCGGAGAAATATAGAATAAAAATTGAAAGGGTATTCAGAAAATGAACGCTTGGGAGAAAATTGAATTGGAACAATATGAAAAGCACATGAGCCTTGACAGCGTGTATCAGCTTCAAACAATGAACCAAATTATGAAACGGCAGTTTAATGCCTATGATGTAAATTCTGTTATGATTTTGGGTGTTGCCGGCGGAAACGGATTGGAGCATATCGACACAAATAAAATAAAAAAGGTCTATGGCGTTGATATAAATAAAAGCTATTTGGCGGAATGTGCAAAGCGGTTTTCGTCATTAACAGGCGTTTTGGAAACAATATGTGCCGACCTTATGAATACGGATTTGAAATTGCCGTATGCGGATTTGGTTGTTGCAAACTTGCTGATTGAATATATCGGTTATACTCATTTTAAACGGATTATTGACAGCATAAAGCCCAAAGCGGTATCTTGTGTTATACAAGTAAATACAGAC
>JBJEQG010000095.1:0-3274 GCA_051881635.1 Acutalibacteraceae bacterium | reverse complement strand
AACTCTTGTTATTATCGTTTCCAACGCAGAAGATAGCGTTGAATTTTATTAAACAAAAACGATATGGCAATAACCACAATTCCAATGACAAGAATACCAACAATCGTTCTTGTGTAATCGCCGAAATCGGAATATTGTTTTACATAGTAGCCCAAACCGTCCCTTGCACCAATCATTTCCGCTGAGGTCAGCAAAATAAATGAAACGGTCAGTCCCTGATTCAGTCCGATAAAAATTTGCGGTAATGCCGCAGGCAATATAACCGAAAACAGCATTGTAAATTTATTGACATTCAAAACCTTTGCGGAATCAATCATCTTTTTCTCCACATTCAAAACACCGTTCATGGTACTTGCCAACACCGGCCAGAATGTTGCAAGAAAAATAACGAATACGGAAACCGAGCGAAAAGTGGGCAACAGTGCGATTCCATAGGGTATATATACAATAGGAGGAATGGCACTCAAAAATTTTGATATGTAAGTTGCCGCACTGCCGATTCTTGCACTCCAACCGAGAAACAATCCCAACGGAATGGCTATCACCGCCGCCAACAGAAAACCTTGAATGACAATGCCAAGTGAGCTTTGAATGTTTACGAGAATTTTATCCCAATCTTCAATAAATTGGGCAAACACTCTGCCGGGAGGCGGAAACAACGACTCCTTCAACAGATTGAATTTTGCCGTTGCCAGCGTCCAAAGGGTTAGAAAAGCAAACAGAAAACCGACAATATCCAAAAACAGATTCAAAGCCTGCGGCTTTTTAATCAATGCCGAAACAGTCAGCACAAGTACTTCAACACCGACGGCAAACCAAATGACATAGGCGGTATGCGGCTCTTTGGAAATTTGGTTTGGCAAAAACTGTATTGCTATAAGTATAATAAACAACAGGTTTGTCACCCGCAAAAATCTTTTCCGAATGGTCATTACAAAACCACCTCACTTCCGCCGATTTTTCCGGCAATATCACTGTAAAACAGCGACAGAAGTTCATTTCTGAATGTGCCGTATTCTTTGGTCTGTACCAATTCCGCACGGTTTCTCGGCCGTTGGAAAGGAACGGAAATTTCTTTATATACCCGTCCGGGATTTGCCGACATCATAACAATACGGTCTGAAAGAAGAATTGCCTCGTCAATATCATGGGTTACAAAAACAACGGTTTTCTTTTCCTGTGTTCCGTCACCCTCCCAAAGTTCCAAAAGAAGTTCTTGAAGAATTGTGCGGTTTTTTGCGTCGATTGCACCGAAAGGCTCGTCCATAAGCAGAATATCCGTATCCATTGCAAGGGCTCGGGCGATTGCCACACGCTGCTGCATTCCGCCGGACAGTTGGGACGGATATTTATTTTTAAAATCTTCAAGTCCGACTTTATCCAAAAATGAATCCGCAATTTTCAGTCTTTCCGACTGTGAAAGGTTCTTTTTTACCTGTTTCACGCCGAACGCCACATTTTTTCTTGCCGTCATCCATGGAAAAAGGGAATAGTGCTGAAACACAACACCTCTGTCCGGACCTGTTCCGTTTACCGCTTTTCCGTCAATTAAAATTGTTCCTTCCGTTGGGGAATTGATACCCTCCAAAATACTGAGCAGTGTGCTTTTTCCGCAGCCGCTGGAACCGATAATACTGACAAATTCACCCGATTCCACAGAAAAGGATACATTTTTGAGTGCTGTGAAACGATTATTTTTTTCCGTATAATCAACGGTTAAATCTTTTATCTCAATTTTACTCAATGTACTCCCTCACAATTTTTCGCTTTTTATAAATAATAAAGGCAGAGCAGAAACATTTTTTCCTGTTCTGCCTTCATCGAAATTACTCGTACTGGTCAAAGTGTTCTTTCAATGACTGATAAACGGAATCCTTGGAATTTTCGGAAATCAGGCTTTCCAGTGCTTTCTTATATATTTCGGTGTTATAAAGTTTTTCTATATCGTAATCTTCCGTATAACCGAGTTCCACAATGGTTTCTTTCAGTGCCAAAGTTCCCTGTTTATCCGGGTCGGGAGAGGAAACGCTATAACCGCCGTAAACTTCGGTCTTGATATAGTCCTCGTCAATATCAATGTACTTTTTAACATCTTTGATTGTTCCGTCATGATTTTCCTGAGAGAATTTATAGGCTTTAATCAAAGCACGCTCAAACGCATTGTATGTATTCGGATATTGACTGAGTGAAGCGGTCGATGCGACCTGACGGCAGCAAGGCTGATTTTTGAGAGCCTCCTCCTCTGAGCAATAGTAAACAACATTGTATCCCTGTCCCTTTGCCAAAGACGCATAAGGTGAATATACGGAAGCGGCATCAATCGTACTGTTTTGAAGTGCGGCATAGGCATCTTTCTGACTGTCGAAATAAACGATGTTTACTTTATCATTACCCTCGCCGATTTCAATGCCCGCATTTTTCAAAAGGAGCTGTAATTCAGCGTCCTGTACGCTATTTTTTACAGAGGCAACATTTCTGCCTTTCAAAATTTCAACCCCAAGTCCGTCTTTACCGTTTGTAAATTCCGACTTGATAACATATCCATGACCGTTGCTCATCGCACCGCCAAAAATTGTGAGGTCATGACCTTGACTTTGGAAAGTCAATGCCGGAACAGAACCGATAAAAGCAACATCTAATTTGCCTGATTCAAGACCGGAGGAAAGTTCTGCCGCACTGGAAAACTGTGTCAGCGTAACATTAAGACCTTCTTCCTCAAAGTAACCTTCTTCCTTTGCAACAAATGCAAGCAGATGAGCCGTTGAGTTCAGGTAACCAAGATTGAAATCGGTTTTTTCAAGTTGTGCCGTATCCGAAGTTGAAGTGTTGCTTTTTTCCGAAGTTGAAGAAACGCCGCTTTCGGACGAATTGTTGTTATTGGAATTACATGCCGTAAAAGACAGCAGTAAAGCAAGGGCAAGAACACCTGCAATAATTGATTTTTTCATGATAAACTTCCTCTCTGTTTGACTATTTTATATGCACTTAATCTTTACTGCACGACCTCTAAAAACCCGTTTATTTATGATTTTTAGTTTCTGCCGAAAAGAAAAAGCATAAAAATAAGGAAGCTTTTTGACAGCTTCCAAAGACTGTTGTTCATTCGCTGTTCTTTTGTGATACCATGTATCACATTCGGAACATACCACATCGAACGGCACAACAATCCTTGAAATGCATCATACACATATATCCGCCTTGCTCTACGATTTTAACTTTCGTCATGGTAAGTGTCCTCCCTTGTTTTGATGTTTTTATTTTATATCAAAGTTCC
>JBJEQG010000094.1:0-3277 GCA_051881635.1 Acutalibacteraceae bacterium | reverse complement strand
GTTTGTTCCTTTTTTCATAAGTTTCAGGATCATAATATGAAATATTCTCATCAAACGAAAAGGTTGTACGATAGACATCATCAACAGCTTGAAGCCAACTTTGTGGAAGCTTTGGCAAATCTCCCATACTTATGGCAGAAGCAAGACATTGCAATATAGTGCTTAACCCAACCGAAAACTCATGCTGCTGACTGTCACGCAGCATAAAGACCAAATGCTCAAAACAGTTATCGCAAAGCACATTTTCCGCCTTTTCCATATCGGCTCTGTTGAAAAAGATTTCTTTCAATTCTGAATTTTCCATAATGATTTTCCTTTCGCTTATAATTATAAAAGGTATGGACAACTTGTCCATACCTTATTTACATCCAAAACAAACTTTTCAGCCACTCCAAAAATCTGTTTGGTTTAGGATTGTATGTTCCATCTCGGAGGGCAATCTCTTTTTTTAAGTGCTTAATGTACATTGCTTGAATAATATGCAAAATTGCAAAAAGAATAAGCAAATATTCCATAGTTTACTCTCCGAACCTTGTTGTGCAAATCTTGTACAGTAAACTGTCCTTTGGAATAGGTTTTTCAAACGGGATAATTTTATTTCCCGAAAGTATCAAACCTGTACCCGGCTTGCCTGTTTTCAGATACTGCAAATGATGTTCCGAAAGATTGAACAGTTTACCGATTTCTTCAAGGTTGTCGGGGTCTTGTTGCAGTAATACCTTGAAATCCGAGTTGGAAAGCATACTTCTTGCTTGGGGACTTTGCAGAACCTCGTGCATATTTTGCGTTATGGCGGTCGGCACACCACCGTATTTTCTTATGCGGCGGTAAACTTTGGCGAAAAATTCGCCCGATTGTTCGGTTGATTTTCCTTTGTTGGAGAACATAACGGAAAATTCGTCTGTCCAAACCCATGTGCGTATGCCGTTTTTGCGGTTGCGTACAACACGCATCCAAATATATTCAAGGATAACCTGCAAACCGACATCTCGAATTTGTTCGCCCATAGAGCTGATGTCAAACAGCAAAAATTTCTTGTCGGTTTTGATGTTTGTGTGTCCTGAAAAGATGTTAAATGAACCCGTTACATACAATTCAAGCGTTGCCGCTATGCCTGTTGCAACCGGATCGGTTTCGGACAAGTCAAGCAGGAGATTATAGAAATCCAAAAAGGTCGGCAGCATTTCGGGATTTTCGTTAGAGGCTATATAAGGTTTATAAACTTCCTGCACACATCTGTCAATAACAGATCTTTCAGTTGACTCAATCTTTGTTCCTTTTGCGGTTTCATATATCGTCATGATTGTTTCCGATTTCAGAGCGATTGCCGAAACGCCTTCATCTTGGAATTTCATGTCAATGTCAAAGATATTCAGTTTTGTTTTTGAGGACGGTGACAGACGGAATATATCTCCGTCAAAATATGCCAATAAACCGCCGTACTCGTTATCGGGGTCTATAATGATGAACTCGTCTTTTGGATATTTTAATATGGCGTCAATAAATTCAGACTTGGAAAACATGGATTTACCCGAACCCGTAAAACCTAAAACAATACCGTTGGCATTCAGTGCTTTGGCTCGGTCTATAACAATAACCGCACCCGTTTCGATGTTTTTGCCGTAGAAAACACCATAGGCGTCGAAATGGTCAACGGCGGAAAAGGGAACAAGTACACCGGCAGCATCCGACAAAAGATGAACGCCAATGTTATTATGCGTTTTTTCTGAAAAAGGACAGTTTGCGACAGGTGTCATTGCAAGCAATCCTTCTTTCTGTTGTCCGTTTAAAATTGCAACCCTGACCTGATGTTCTGCCGCCTTGTTTTGAACAAAGCGTGTCAGTTCGTCTAAATCATCTTCGTTTTCCGCAACAACAGAGATAAAAATTGAAAGCCTGAACAAATCAATATTTTCGCCACCCAGACGCTCCTGTAATTCATTCAATTCTTGTTCTTTCTCTCTTAAACGGTATGGAATGTAGTCTGTACCGCTCTTATGGTTTTTCTCTTTACGGCGTTGAATATCGCCCTCCAAATCGAAAATATTTTGACGAACCATTTCCATAGCCTGAGCCTTGTCGATACGGTCAAGGTGTTTGGATACGGATACCTTTTCGGAATGGTCAAGCAAATCATAGATAAATTCATCATCTATATAACGGTCAAAGCTGCGGATAAACATAATCCGCATAAAGCTACTTCCAATTTCAATTCCTCTTTTCTTAAAATTGAAAATGGACGGAGCAATACAGTCTTTGATTGAACCGCCCTGCATGGTAAGGTTATGCGGCAGGAAAAACTTTTCGCCGTCCTCGCTCGCAAAGGGGTGATACATATTGTAGAGCATTTCAAAAATTGCCTCGCATGAAAGCTGATGAATTGCCGAACCAATGTTCGTAAACAAATCGACTATTTTCGTGTAATACTTGAACAGGACATCGGGCGTTTGAATTTTGCCGTTAAGGTGGTACGATAGGGCAATTAACAGTATTTTATGGGCGGACGCTGACAAAGAACTGTCGATATAGCCGTTGATAACCTCACTGTAATCTTTGACAATTTCGGAATTGGCGGTGGTGTTTTTGCGTGGAAGCATATTTTCGGCAAGTGTGTGTCGGTCGACTGTATTGTTGCAGACATATTCCTGATAGTGGATATTGGCAGGAATACTGTTAAGCAGTGTCATGTACTGTTCATATACCCGCCTTTGTTCTTTGTCACGCAAGAGCCTGTAATCAATGTTTTCAAACGCAAAAACAAGCGTATAAGTATCGGGTTCAGTCAGCAAAAGCCCGTTTTCATACGCTTCGATGAATGGCACTATATCTTGTGCCGACTTCGGAACAGCCGCTTTGACAGATTTGTCCTTTTTTCCCAACTTTTTAAAAAATTCAAAAAATCCCATGTTATTTCAGTCCTTTTCTATTGAAATAATATTTCTTATTGCTAAAAGAGAAAATATATTTTATAAGGTTCATGCCTTGTATGCGGATAACGCCTATAACCAAAATAGCTATGATTTCCAAGAAAATGAGCCACATCAGTAAGTCCATTTGAATGACATCTTTTAAGAGAAAATACATACCCGCACCTATGGCAACCGCAATTACCGCCCATACAATTTGTTGCACAGTCAGCCCCAATGCGGAATTGCTTGTATTCATGATGTTTTTGGTAATTTTTACTCTGATCATGTTTTTTACCTCCAAACAAAAAAGCATGGCAAACCGCCATGCTTCGACTTGACATATTTTCTTTTGAATTGTATAATATAAA